>CAMZFW010000048.1 GCA_947306225.1 uncultured Bacteroidales bacterium | reverse complement strand
TACGGCAAACGAACGGCAAACGATCGGTTAACGAACGGTTAAGTGCTGGAGGGGGGTGGGACGAAAGTAAAAGAAAATTGGGACGAATGGAGCGGTGCAAGGGGTGCCATGCCGACCCAAAGGCGAGCGAAGGGGTATAAAAAACGTGGTCCGGCAGAGCCGAACCACGCTATGGAATGATTTATGAAAAAAATCTTAGTTGGTCGTGCGCGAACCCATGCGGTCCATAGCGCAACGGAAACCAATCCATGAGGTGCTGCGATCCTGGTCGTAGTAGCGGCGGGTACCGCACTGCATCCAGTAGGCACGGTCTCTCCAGGAGCCGCCCTTGACGACGCGCACACGGTTGTTGATCATCGAAGTGATGTTGTTCTTGCTGGTGCTGTCGCTGCGGTGGTACATCTGGTTGGTCTGCTCCTCGTTGCTGCGACTGATGCCCTCTTCACTCATGTCTTCTTCCTCGTCGACTTCTCTCAACCAGCCGGAGGCAGAGGTGGACTCTTTGCTCTCGAAGTCGTAGATGCTGGAGTTCCAGTCGCCATCGAGGTAGTTGATATTGTCGGCCTGACGATAGTTGCGGCGGTTCATGTCGTCGGGGACGTTCTGATAGATGAGGTTGCCGGTAGCCTCGTCGATGGCTGCTTCCTCGCCGTCCTCGCTCATGGCTACGTACTGGTAGACATTACCACGGAAGGGGTTCTGGTCGTCGGCACCGATGGGGTTGGCGTCCTTACGATAGACATCGCCGCACCACTCGGCCACGTTGCCGGCCATGTGATACAGACCGTAGTCGTTGGGGAAGTACCACATGACGGGGGCGGTGTATTCCCAACCGTCGTTGAGGTTGCCAGCCACGCCCATAGCGTCGCCACGGCTACGCTTGAAGTTGGCGAGGAACTGACCGTAGTACTTCTTGTTGGCGGAGCGGAGGCTCTGGCCTGCCCAAGGATAGGTCTTGTGTTCGACGACACGCTCGTCGTAGGTGTTGCCGATCATGCCGAGGGCTGCAAACTCCCACTCAGCCTCGGTCGGGAGGCGGTAGTTGGGCAGGAGGATACCGTCGGAGCGGCGCACGTTACGGTTCTCACCACCAGCGGCGGGGTCGAGGTTTGGCACGCCCTGTCCTTCGCCCTTGTAGAGGCCGGCGAGATAGACATCGGTCTGGAAGGCTTCGGAGCCGGTGAGTTCGGACTGTGTAAGCTCGATGATGCCGGCGTCGACGAGGATTTTCTCATTGACGCGGTCGGTACGCCACTTGCAGAACTGAGAGGCCTGCTCCCAGGTGACACCGACGACAGGATAGTCGTTGAACATGGCGCACTGGAAGTAGTTCTCGACGAAGTTCTCCACCCAGGAGAGGCGCGAACGCCAGACGGTGGTGTCGGGATAGATTTGCTTGACAAGTTCGGGATATTCCTCACCGTAGGCGCGGTTCATCCAGTAGACGAATTCGCGGTAGTCGATGTTCGACACTTCGGTCTCGTCCATGTAGAAGGAGGAGACGCTGACGGTGTGGACAAGGTTGTTCCAGGAGAAGCGCGTTTCTTCAGCCACGCGGCCCATCTGGAAGGAGCCACCCTCGATGAAGACTAGGCCGGGACCCGTGACCTGCTCCGAATAGGAGGAACGGTCGAAGCCGCCCCACTCGGTATCGTTTAGGTTCCAACCTGTAACAGCCGATTTCTCCTTGCCGCCACACGCCACAAGCAGGAGCGCGGAGGCAATCATAAGGAATGAGATTTTTACGATCTTCATAGTAGATTAGTTTTTATCTATCTTTATACGTTATTATCGAAAAAATGTTTCTGTTTTAAGAATTTTTAATTAGAAGGACGGGCAGCGGATGGCCTTGACCTTGTGTTTCTGCTCAGGAACGGGGAGCAGGATGCCGATGGTGATTTCGTGCGAGCCCTGTGTGCTGTTGCCCAGCTGGGAGAGGGTGACATCGTAGCTGTAGCCCACCTTGAAGTAGTCCTGCTGCACGCCGACCATGAAGATGAAGGCATCGAAGTTGCTGCCAGGAGACTGGCGGAACCAGGTGCCGACGATGAAGGGACGCCAGTCGAGGTAGAGGCCGTAGTTGAGGTAGTGGAAGCCGCCCTGATACTGATAGATGAGGTTGGGCGAGACGACGGGTTGGCCAAGTCCGAGGGAGGACTGGCGACGGCGTTCCTCAGAGAGGTTGATAAGACCACCGGCGTTGGCGGTAAGTTTCAAGGGGATACGGTCCTCGCTATAGAAGCCTTGGCTGGGACGGTTGAGATGGTGTGCGGCGAAGCCGACATACCATGCGGGGCCGTAGACCAACAGACCACTGGCAAAGTCGGGGTAGAATATGCTGGTCTCGTCGGGTGCGGTAGCAGACGTGTGGTTGATGTGACCGCTGTTGGGGTCAATCTGATCGGGGAAACGCAAGTGGTTCAAATCCCAGTCGAGATTGCAGTTGACGACTGTTGCCTGAAGGGCGAGACTGACAAATACGTCCTCATAGATGCGGAAACGGAAAGCGTAGGTTGCACCGAGCGAGGTGGCCTGCAGCGCACCGTGGTCGCCCTGACGGTCGGTCAAGACGATGGCACCGATACCGCCATGGAGGGCGGGAATATATTGGTCATAGGAGCCACTGACTGTGGTGAAGGCACTTACAAGGCCGGGCCATTGGGAACGATAGGTCAGTGAAATGCGCGGCGCCACCTTGGAGCCTGCAAAAGCGGGGTTAAGGTAAATGGGGTTGGCATAGAACTGCGAAAATCCCACATCTTGTGCATTGACACCCTGCATGCCCACCACGAGGAGCAGCAGTATTAACGTTAGTTTATTGTACTTTTTCATCATACTAATTTTAGTATACATTAAGCCTAAAATTGATTGGCAATATTACGATTTTTTTATCATATAAATATCTTTCTTTGAAAAAAAAAATATATTGCGATGATTATCAGGCGATTTATTTTTCAACAAAAGGGACAGAAGAGCGTATTTTTTTGCATTTTTGAGGCCGTTTTTTTGAAATTTCGCCCTTTTTTGTAACGTTTTCTGCAAGGAAAACTGGGGGGATTCGAAGCATTTTTTCGCGCTGGAACAATAAAAAAAGGAAAAGGGAGTTATAGGGGTTATGCGTGTAAAAAATATCCAGCTCATACGGCTCGTAGCGATGGTGGCGGCCATAGCTGTGCCAGGGTGCGGCACTGCCCAGCAGCAGTATGCCGAGCATTCGCTACTGGCCACGGGACGATGGTACCAGATACCTGTCGCGGCAACCGGGGTGTATAAGATTAGCACCAGCGAGGTGGCCGCCCTACGGGGTGTCCGCTGCACGGAGATAGCCTTGTATGGCGATGCCGGGGGGATGCTCTCGTCCAATAATACCATCCTATACAACGACGACATGGTGCCTGCCGCCACGGAGGTGGTAGACGCGAACGGGAACGGCGTGTTTGAGGATGGGGACTATATGCTGTTTTATGGCGAGGGTGCCAACGTGTGGCGGTACAACAGCAATAGCGGAAAATATGAATATAGTATGCACGCGTACGCGAACTATAATTATTACTACCTGACCATTGACGGAAGCACAAGTGCCCCGGACAGGATTGCCTATCAGGAAACAGACCCGTCACCCTACCCATACGAAATCACCAGTCACACCGGCGTAGCCCTTATTCACGAGGACCGAATAAACGCCAATGCGGGAGGACGGACTTGGGTGGACAGCAAACTCACCAGCGCATACAACCAACGTAGCTGCAATTTTACATTTCCGACCGTGAACGGCGTGGTCATGGCCCGCTATGGGCTGGCAAGTGTCTCGTCTAGGCCTGCCATATACACCGTCAGTTGCAACTTCGCCACACAAACCCATCAATTTTATTCTGGCGAAAGCTATCAGACCTTGTATGCGACGTTCGGCAACACGGGCGAGGCCGTCACCATCACATTCACCTATACCCCGCAGGAGAGCAACGCAGCGGGCTATTTCGACTACATAGAGCTAAACGGCATCCAAGAGCTCAAATATGCAGGTGGGCAATGCTTCTTCCGCAACCAACAGCTGCTGCTCGGCGGAGTTGTATGCCCCTTCTACTTCAATGGGGGCAGTTCCTCATTGAAGATATGGGATGTCACCAACCCCTGCCAACCCATTGGCAAGGGTATTGCTTCCGCAACCGACGGCCGACAATATTTCACCGCCCCAGTCGACAAGGCGCGAACCTTCATTGCCTTCACCGACGAACAGGCACTCACGCCGGCGAATATTAAACCCATTGATAACCAAGACATACATGGGACCTCGGTGCCAGACTACGTGATCGTGACCCACGCCGACTACCTGCAGCAGGCTAACGACCTTGCCGACCTGCACCGTCGGGAGAGCGGGCTGAGCGTGCTGGTGGCGACACAGGAGCAGGTGTACAACGAGTTCTCGTCCGGACGACCCGACCCCATCGCCATCCGCCGAATGCTTCGATGCCTGCACAGCAAGAGCGGAGACGGCGAGAGCCCCCGGTACCTGCTGCTGTTTGGCAAAGGGACATACGACAACCGCGACATTCTAGAAGCCCATCAAAGCACCGTAGTCACCTATCAGACAGCCGCATCGTTCGACGACGAGAGCAACGTGTACCCTAGCGACGACATATACGGCTATCTCGACGACTATGCTGCGGGCGATTTCGAAGGCACCATGAGCGTAGGCATTGGCCGCCTGCCCGCCAAGAGCAGAGACGAGGCCAGCCATATAGTAAATAAAATCAGCCGCTATATTACGCGCAGCGACCTCACCAGCAGCAACATCCGTGGCGACTGGCGCAACTACGTGGCGCTGCTTGCCGACGATGCCGACCCGTCATGCCCATACGACAGTGTGTTCACCAGCGACTCGGAGACTACCGCCCGTAGTATCAAGAATCTATACCCTCATTTCAACATAGACCGCATCTACGCCGACGCGTTCGTCCAGCAGTCGGGTGCCGACGGCTCGTACTATCCCGACGTAAACAACGCCCTGCGGCAGCGCATCAACTACGGCTGCCTGCTGCTCAACTACATCGGGCACGGATCGAGCAGCTACATCGGGACGGAGCGCTATATGGAGTTTTCCGACATCGAGAAATACACCAACACCGACCAACTGACCTTTTTCGTCACCAGCACCTGCTCCTTTGGACGTTTCGACCATCTGCAGGACATCTGCGGCGCGGAGGCTTTCTTGCTGGCTGAGGCCGCGGGCATCGGCATCGTCTCTGCCTCGCGTCCCATCCATCACACGCAACGGTTCAACACCAACCTCTGCCTCTACGCCCTCAACCCCGACAACAGCATCGGCGACGCCCTCCGACTGGCCAAGAACGGCTCGGGCACCTCGCATTCCATCGCCTTGCTGGGCGACCCCGCACTGCATCTGTCCGTCCCGCGTAACGAGGTGCGCGTCACCCACATCAACCAGAGGCCTGTCGACCCAACGGTGACGGACTCCGTAGAGGTGCTATCGCGAGTCACCGTAGAAGGCGACATCCTATCACCCGACGGCAGCCTGCTCAGCGACTTCAACGGCACGATATACCCCATCGTCTTCGACCGCGAGGTGAAATGCCGCACCCTTGCCAACGACAACGATAGTACCGAAGTGGACTTCGTGCAGCAGAAGAACATCCTGTACAAAGGCCGTGACAACGTCACCAACGGACATTTCTCCTACTCATTCATCATCCCACGCGACGTGGCGTACAGCTACGACTACGCCAAGCTGTCGCACTACGCCACCAACGACCTCGACAATGCCACGGGGCAGTACAGCAACATAGTGTTCGGCGGCTTCAACGAGGACATGGCCATCACCGAGTTCCACCCCACCGTAGAGCTCTACATCAATGACACCACCTTCCGCAATGGCGGCATCACCAATGAGACTCCCACACTCTACGCCCGCCTGACCGACTCGGTGGGCATCAATGCCGCCGGCTGCGGCCTGGGACACGACATCACCGCCATCATCGACGGCAACCCCTACAGCACCGTCACCCTCAACGACTTCTACGAGCCCGACATCAACGATAGCCGACAGGGTGAGGTGCGTTACACCTTCGGCAAACTGGAGGAGGGGACGCATACCCTTACCGTCAAGTGTTGGAACATCTTCAACTACTCAGGCAGCGCTACCGTCAACTTCCGCGTTGCCAACGACAGGACGGCGGAGGTGGGACAGTTTGTCGCCGCCCCCAACCCTGCCCACGACCGCACCACGCTGCGGATTGAGCACAATATGGCATATCTTGTGGCCTCAGCCACCATCACCATCTACGATATACGCGGACGACAGCTACGCCATGTCGACCTCACTCCCACCGATGGCTCCTACGTGCTTGCCTACCCTTGGGACTTCACCACCGACGACGGCACGGCACTGCCGAAAGGCATATACATAGCCCGCAGCGTCATCACCACTACTGACGGGCAGACCCTCAGCCAGAACACAAAAATAGTGCGCAATTGAAACACCATCTAAAAAATTGCACCCATTAAACAATAAAACAACAACACTTTCGTTTTTTACGCAAAATATCACTCACAACAATTTTAATGAAACGTAATAGCACATTTCTCGCGAGCATCCTGATTATATGCCTCGCAATGACCACACCCCTCTATGCACAGAACGGACGAACTACAGGTCAGAATCAAAACTATATTTCCACCGGCATGCCCATCCTGCTCATTTCGCCGGATGCCATAGCCAGCTCGCTGGGCGACGCAGGCGTGGCCTCGCTACCCGACAGCTACTCCGCACATTGGAATAACGCCAAGTTCGCCTTCATCGACGGCAGCCTCGGCTTTAGCACCACCTACACCCCATGGCTACGCCATCTGGGTGTCGGCGATATGAACCTACTCTACCTCAGCGGCTATTACCGTATCAACAACCGCAGCACGGCAGCCGCGTCGCTGACTTACTTCTCGCTGGGTGAGATACAGAGTACCGACGTGGAAGGCAACCCGCTGGGCATCATGAACCCCAATGAGTTGGCGTTTGACGTTACCTACGCTATGAAACTCAACGACGAGCTGTCGCTCGGTGCCACAGGCCGTTTCATCCAGTCGGACCTCACCAACGGTCAGATACTCTCCGACGGGTCGAGCTATGTGACCACCAAGCCCGCCCGAAGCCTCGCCGCCGACATCGGACTCTATTGGCAGCATCCTATTGACAAAGAGCAGGACATTGCCCTCGGTGCCTTTATCAGCAACATGGGTGCCAAGCTCTCCTACTCCGACGACGACACCAAGAAGGAGTTTCTCCCCACCAACATGCGTGTGGGCGGACGCTATACCAACCGTCTGGACGACTACAATGAAATCTCCGTAATGCTCGATTTCAACAAGCTCTTAGTCCCCACCCCTCCCACCACCATCGGCGACGAGACCTATAGCGACTACTATCGCAACCTAACCGAATACTATCAGACGGGCGTGATGCGCGGAGCCATCCAGTCGTTCTACGACGCCCCCGGCGGACTGACCGAAGAGCTGCATGAGATACAGATATCCACAGGTGTCGAATACTGGTACAAGCAGACGCTCGCCGCCCGTGCAGGCTACTTCTTTGAGCACAACACCAAGGGCGGTCGCCAATATGCCACCTTCGGTTTCGGTCTGCGCTTCAACATCATGCAGTTCGACCTTGCCTATTTGGTGCCTACCACCAGCTTCTCCTCTAACCCTCTCACCAACACCGTCCGTATCTCACTTACCGTGAACCTCAAGCCTGCCAAGTCGACACCCACCATCAACTCATAATACACTAGGTCATGCGCATAGGAATAGGCTACGATGTACACCAACTTGTCTCAGACCGCCCACTGTGGCTCGGCGGGGTGCTGATACCCCACAGCCTCGGCCTACTCGGCCATAGCGACGCTGACGTGCTACTCCATGCCATCTGCGACGCGCTGCTGGGAGCCGCCGCCCTAGGCGACATCGGCAAGCATTTCCCCGACAAAGACCCTCAATACAAAAACATCGACAGCAAGATACTGCTCCGCCACTGTGGCGAACTGCTGCAACACGAAGGCTACACTATTGCCAACATCGACAGCATCGTTGTGGCTCAGCAGCCTAAGATTGCGCCCCACATACCAGCCATGCGCCAGACCATTGCCGATACGCTCGGCATCGATGTAGGCCAAGTGTCAGTCAAAGCCACCACCACCGAACACCTAGGCTTCGAAGGTCGCGAAGAAGGCATCAGCGCACATGCCATCGTGCTGCTTAATCAATAGATAGTCATGGAAAAGCCCCAGATATCTCCCCAAGGACAAGACGATGCCGCAGTGTTGGAAGACTCAGGCTGCAGCTTGGTACTCTACAACGACGACGTGCATACTTTCGACTACGTCATCAAGGCTCTCGTGGACATCTGCCGCATCAGCACCTCACAGGCAGAGCAATGCGCCATCCTAGTCCACTGCCATGGCAAATGCACCGTCAAGCATGGTGGCTACGAAACCCTGCTACCCATGCACACCGCCCTGCTCGACAAGCAACTCACCTCCGAGATAGTGCACTAACGAAATATCCAAAAACACTAAATTCTGCGGGTGTAATCAGCAAAATATTATAATTTTTTGCTGATTATATCCGCAGAAATTAGTATTTTTGCATTATACAAAAAAGAGTAAAAAATGGGTATTCATCGGACAATGAGCGATATAGTCGCAAAAAAGCTATATCACGACAAAGCAATTATCCTAATTGATGCCAGACAGATTGGAAAAGCCTTGCTATAACATGAAGAATTTGTTAGTATTAACACACATAATGGCATTTACGCCTGTGGTTTATTCACAAAAAACTATCAATATAGGAAACATATAAACAGAACGATAAATGAAAATCTTTATTAGTCATTCAGTAATAGATAAAGATGTTGCCAAAAAGTTCAAAGATTTGTTTGTGGTCTTTGGCAAAGATTTGTTTAAGAAATGTAACAATGTGTTTAGCCCAGATGACGTATTCTTGTCATCCGACATTACAAGAGACCAAAGGAAAATTGATCAATGGAAGCAAAATTTTGAAGTGAATTTGAAAGACTGTTCCCTTTTCATTGTTTTGGTCACTCCAGACTCATTACATAGCAGATGGGTCCAATATGAAATGGGATTTGCCTCTGCCTTAGAGAAAACAATTCTTCCTATAGGAATTAAAGGCGTTTCCCCTGAAGGATTCTTATTAAGCAACTGTACTATGCAGATGGTAGAAGAATTTGAAGATATAAAAAAAACATTAAAATTAGTTTTCCCTAAAACGAAAGAAAATTCAAATAGCGAAAAGTGCGAAACAACGTATGACGACACAATTAACCAAAATTGCGAAACGTATAAGGAAATAATAGACAATCTGCTGGAACTATGTAAAGAACGGTGCGTCTATTTTGTAGGAAGCAAACCGAGAAAAGAAAAAAAATGGAATCAGAGGTTCGTTAACAATTTCCTTAATCAGGTTGCTACCAAATTGTTAGAAAACGGAATAAAAGTATCATCATTCCCATCAGTAGAAGGGGTTGGAAAGATAGTATGTGAGGCTGCCATGAAATCCAATTCTAGATTGTATGAAATATCTGGATTATACAACTTTGATAAACTATTTGAAGAATCATCAAAGTTAAAAGAGATAGACCAGAATACCTGGAACGAAATACTAAAAGAATTTAGAAGGCTTTATCTGAAAAACAAGAGTAGTATGGTCATTATCGGAGGTAAAAAACATACAAAAGATGAATGTGAAGTTGCGGAAACATTCGAACATTTGGAGATATTCCCAATACCCTGTATGGGAGGCTATGGAGAAACGCTATTTAATATGAACATAGAAAAGTATAGAAGAACTGAACATCCTTGTATAGAATGCAAAGGTCACGATAATAACGTATGTAAACAAATTGATAAATTCGTTGAGCGATTAGGCCATTTTATCTATCTAAATGAGGAAGACGAAAGGAAATCCTAAAACAATATACCTTATTGCGCTTTATCCAGACTCAAAGTTCCCTTTTATGGGGGAGTCTTTGGGAATCTGTGCTATATCTGGTTACCTGCAATGTAATTATGGCGATTCTTTGACTATCAAACTATTTGATCAACAAAGGGACGATAATAGCGAAATAATCAGTCATATTCTTGAAGAGAGACCTGCTCTAATAGGTATATCTGTTAAGGTATTCAGTTTTTCTAAATTTGTCCAATTCTATGAACTACTTAAGTCGGAAGTGTTCAAAATATACACCCCATTGATAGTCATTGGCAATTCTGTAGCACACTTTAGTGGAGAATCCATTCTAAAAGAGTATGGCTTTTCAGATGTCATTGTATCTATGGGCGAAGGTGAAGTTTCCTTTTCTGGCCTCTACCAATATGTATGTGGAAAAATTAAGTTGGAAGATGTAAACAACATAATGTATTGCCGAGATGGAAACATTCATCGAACAACCTTCCATTATTTAAACAAAAGTGAGATACCTATAGCGGATAGGGCATTTACCCGAGACTTTTACAATCAGGATGGAGAGATCTATATAGAGGCATCAAGAGGCTGTGCTTATTGTGCATGTAGTATTTGTGAATGTAGATATTTTCTGGGAGCAACGAATCCAGTATATAGATGGCGGGACAAACCGATAGAGAAAGTTATTGAAGAGATGCTTTTGTTAGAACAATTAGGAGTTGGTGCAGTCAATTTCTCTGACGAAGACTTTGTCGGACCAGACACCTATGGAGTAGATAGAACCATTGAGTTGGCAAAGGCACTAGTCGCTAAGAGTATTAAGATTTCGTTCCGAATAAATGTCCGAGTTAAATCAGTTTTCAACCAGAATGACACACTTGAATTGGTTCTAAAAAAGAAAGAAATGTTCAAATTGCTAAAACAAGCAGGACTTGTAAAAGTTTTTTTGGGCTTTGAATCTGGCGTACAATCACAATTAGACCGTTATGGAAAAGGTTATAAATTGCAGGAGTTTGTTACAGCAAAGAGCATCTTGGACAAATTGAATATAAAATATGAGTTAGGATTCATCACCATAGACCCTTTAATGAATTTAGAGGAACTATATGCTTCGCTACTCTTTATAAAAGAAGAAGATTGTATCCCCTATATATCCAGCATTTACAAGGAACTACGTGTTCAGAAAGGTAATGAGACGTATCTTAGACTATTAAGACAACACGAAAGTCAAAGCGGAATCCCTTTAGTAGGCAATGTTTTGTTTGACGAGCAACGGTATGATATCGTTGGATATGTTGACGATAGAATTGCAACTATTGTAAAGATTATGAAAGAATACATTGATGAAAATTATAAAAGATATTACGAACTCAGAAGGATGACACAGTATGATGCGAACCATTCCAAACATGATGCTCATACGATTATTGAAACGCTCAGGTACAATGACTATGATTTACTATTGGCACTTACTCAATCCTTAATAAAAGGAGAACCTTTATCGACACAATATAACATATTGGATAGCCACAAACAATCTCGTGAGGTATTCCTGAAAGATTACAACCAATGCCAAACCAATCTGGTCTGAAAGTCCATTATTTTGCGGCCATGAACTATCGTTCAATGCGATGATAGACTAAGCATCCCGCTTCTGAGGGGTGGTCGTAGACGAGTGTGTCGGCAGAATCGTGGCGGATAGCCCACACTATCAGCACATCGCCCATGGCACAGGCAATGAAGATGGCACCGAACAGCATCATCCACAGGCTGTGGATGGCAAACGACAGCAAGAAGGGGACTATGCCCAACAACAGCAGGGGCATCAGGGCACCCATCACATATCCCCGCTTGTTCATCGGCACATCAATATGGCAATAAACACCTCCGCGCAGCAACCCAAAGCGTAGATGACGGAAACTGCTGTGTGTGACCCACATCCAAGTAAAGCCATGTATCAGTTCGTGCACGACAATGCCTACCCAGAAACCTATGATAAACAGCATTCCGCTCCACGGCCTGCCCAAAGAGATACCACCCCAGATGGCATACATGGCCATCAAACCCAACACCCCAAGTAGTGCCAACACCACTATGGCAACAACATTTGCCTTGAGCATACCGATTGTCCTCAACTCGGTATGATACCCTTCTATTTCGGGTATGGCTTCAACGGTTTTACTATGTCGTTTCTTCATACCTATATAACGGCCTTTTGCCGCACTTAGTATTAGAAACTGTTTAAAATTAACGCTCCAATATAACAGACGACTGATTTTTGCCGACCTATCTCTTTGTCGCGTCCCCTCGGGACGCTGGGAGTGAGTTTGTTCTGTCACCACACTGCGCTACGCTTGTACGGTGTTATTGAGATTCAGCCTCTCCGAGGCTGTTGAAAAATCAGTCAGATATAGCATAAGAGCCAAAATTAATTCAATAATTTTCTTAAAGCACATGAACGGCATATTTTCCACCTTTTCTCAGTCACAATGGGACCCCATTGCTCCATCGGAAAGGCAAAGAATCTACTCGTCCATGTCCATAATAAAAAAATCAATAAAATTCAAACAGTTTCTTAAACCTAATATTTTATTTGCCCCAACACACGATATGTGGAAAAAAAATCGTAATTTTGCAGCGCGATTTGAATGTAAACAAAATAATAATTTAATCACTTACAAATGAAAAAAGTATTCTTATTCCTCGGCGTTATCGCCATGTGCACCACCGTTTTCGCACAGACCGAACAGAAAGAGAAAGAAGACGAAGGCTACAAGTTCACCGTTGTGAAAGAGCTGCCCGTCACCTCCGTAAAGAACCAGCACCGCGCCGGCACCTGCTGGTGCTACAGCGGCCTTGCCTTCATCGAGGCCGAACTGCTGCGCATGAACAAGGGCACCTACGACTTCAGCGAAATGTACATTGTGGAGAACACCTACAACGACCGCGCTATGGCTGCTATCCGCACCAGCGGCGACGTGAGTTTCTCGCAGGGTGGCTCGTTCTACGATGTCATCTACGGCATGAAAACCTTCGGCCTTATCCCCGAAACCGAGATGCGCCCCGGCGTTGAATATGGCGACACCCTCAGCGACCACACCGAGCTCAGCGCCGTCACCGACGCTATGGTGGCAGCTATCGCTAAGAGCGACAAGCTGAAGAAACTGCAGACCGACAAGGACGGCCAGCTCCTCTGCATGAAGGCCATCCGCGCCGCCCACGCTATCTATCTGGGTCAGATGCCCGAGAAGTTCACCTACAACGGCAAGCAGTACACCCCCAAGAGCTTCTACGAGAGCCTCGGCCTCAACCCCGACGACTATGTGAGCATCACCTCCTACACACACCATCCCTTCTACGAGAAGTTCCCCCTGGAGATTCAGGACAACTGGCGTCACGCCCAGTGCTACAATGTGCCTCTCGACGAGATGATGCAGATTTTCGACAACGCCGTTGCCAACGGCTACACCGTAGCCTGGGGTGCCGACGTGAGCGAGCAGGGCTTCCGCATGGGTACCCGCAAGGGCTTCTGCGTGCTTCCCGCCACTACTGTGACTGCCACCATGGGTAGCGACATGGCCCACTGGACCGGCATGAAGGCCAAGGACATCCAGGACGAGGCTGCCAAGCACCCCACTCCCCAGCGTTGGGTCACCCAGGAGGAGCGCCAGATGGCATACGACAACCGTGAGACCACCGACGACCACGGCATGTTGATTTACGGCACCGCCAAAGACCAGATGGGCAACGAGTACTACATGGTCAAGAACAGCTGGGGCGACTACGGCGAATTTCACGGCATGTTCTACGCCTCGAAGGCCTTCGTCCGCTACAAGACCATGAACATCATCGTCCACAAAGACGCCCTCCCCAAGGATATCAAGAAGAAACTGGGCATCAAGTAAAAACCCGTTAATTCGTTAATTCGTTAATCTTTGATGCGTCAGCTACTAACACATTAACACATTCAAACAATCAGGCATCTACGCAAACAAAAAGAGTCTGCCATCGTTCTGGTGGCAGACTCTTTTTGCGTCATACTAGAATCATCGAGTGAATAGGTCATCCATCAACACCTGATATTGAACAGTGGCAGAATACTCATTCCGCTGAAGGCCATAAAGCGTTATCCAGGTAGGGAGGATGCCATTTGGAGTTTTGGACTCACGGACAAATGCCGCAATACGGTTACGCAGTTTCTTATCCTCACTGGATGTGATGACATACTCAGCCTGAGAGTATTTAATTTCACAAAGGTTGATAAGTCGGTCTGCACGTTCAATAATCATATCCACTTGGGATTGTGGAGGTGTGGAACTGCGCCAGGAATAATACTCCACTGCAATGCGGTCAAGGCCCAGGGCATGGCGGATTTGGCCGATATGCACCATGCAAACATGCTCGAAGGCAAGTCCCTGCCAAGTATTAATAACAGGGGTGTTAAGATGCTGTTCCCAATAGTCTTCTGTGACGAGTTTCTTAGAGAAAGAAAGGTGAAACAGGGTAAAGAGGTCAACCAACTGGAAATAAGCTTCGTTGGTTTTGGGTTTGCCGCCGACCTTTGTCACATATCGACGGATAATATCACAATATTCAAGATTCTCCAATTGTTTGCTCAGTGTACCGCTGGACGACACCTTCAGTCTTTCAGCTATTTCTGTTCGTGTTAAGCCTTGTTTGTTTTTCCCCAATACCTCAACAATACGGATATAAGGGTCTGGAGACTTGAACAAAGATGCATACAGTCTGTGATATTCTTGACCCAGCTCAGAGTTCTTATGGAAATAAAGACGGTCAATATTTTGAGCAAGGCTCTCCTGTCGGTTTAACAGACTAAGATAGTAGGGAATGCCCCCTAACATCATATATGCCTCCACAATCACTTGGCGTGGCCAAAGAATCTTTCGGGATTTCAAGTAAGTTTCTGTTTCGCACAAAGAGAACTGACGCAGATAAATTGTGTGTGTAGTGCGGTCGTGCAAGCCACCATGGTCATTGATAATATTCTCTATCATCCATGAGGTGGCAGAACCGCATACGATGAGTATAATATCTTTCCGTGTCGAAGCCCATGTGTTCCAAAAATGGCCCAAAGCACGGACAAAGCCAGACTTGGGAGTATCGAAACAGGGAAGTTCGTCGATATATATGACCAGTCTATCTTTGTGAGGTTTCTTGTCCAAAGTTATTTTAAGTGCCTCGAAAGCCTCAAGCCACGTGCTGGGCTGGCGGCCTGAATACCCGATACCAATCAAGGCTGTTGTGAATGCGAAAAGTTCTTCTTCGCGAGAGCCCTCAATGATGCCTGTGGCTGTGAAGGCAAACTTATTATTGAAAAACTGTTGTATCAAATAAGTCTTGCCTACTCTGCGACGGCCATACACCGCTACAAATTCAGACTTCCCTGAGTTCACAATATCACGCAACGCATTTATCTCCAACTCTCTGCCGACAAAATTCTTATCCATAATTTACTTATTTTTACAACTGCAAAGATACAACTTTTATTTGGATAATTCGCCAAAATGAGCAAAAAAATCATCAAAATGGCGAAAAATAAGATGGATAACTCGCCAAAATGGCATCATTTGCAATAGTTTTGGCGATGGATCAATGGAATGATTGAATGTTTAAGTGCGTGAATGTGGGAATGCGTGATTATGTATCAAATAATACAATTTCTTGTTCTATTTGCATTATTACCATTTTTAAGTATGGAAAATGTGAATATTATCACATAATCCATAGATAAATCGTGTGCCAGAGAATTTTTCCGCCATAACAAGAAAAACTCGTTAATGTGTTAATTCGTAAATGTGTTAATCAATGATTTACACATTAACACGTTTGCACATTAACACATTCAATAATACATTAACGCATTCAGGGATTGTTTGATTGTTTGAGTATATTGACTGCGTCAGCACTCAAGCATTAACACAATCAAGCATTCAAGCAATAATTTATGCATTCACTAGTGTCTCTTAATTGTTGTTAATTTGTTTTGTATTGTTCGTTATATTA
>CAMZFW010000047.1 GCA_947306225.1 uncultured Bacteroidales bacterium | reverse complement strand
CACCTGTAATCATCGTGCGGGATGGTTTGTCGAGATAGTCGGGGAAAGCCATTCCACCTTCGGAGAACACATACTCGTATCCTTCTTTCGAAACGCGATTGATTTTCTTGGCCCCTTTCTCATATTGCCATCTGGGCAGGTCTTCAGTAGAAATAAAATACTCATCAGGAACAAAGTCTTCATGCACAAGATTGTCGCCCAAGGTCTGGTAGGTGCCATCATAAACGGGTATTGCGTCGACAGAAAACACACGTCTGTCTCTCATGATTCCGGCATTGCCAAAGGGACTGTTTTTTTGTCCTTTGTTGAAGAGGGCAGAAACCTCTTGGATTGTGCCTTCGATGTTAAATTCAGATTGGGTTCGCTCACCTACCTTGAAAGGGAATGCCTGTGCCATTACCCCATCGAATTTCACCCACTCTGCCATCGTTTCAATCTTATTGTCAACAATAGAGTTTTTCCTGTATCCCAAGATGTATGTTCTGCGCCTTCGTTGGGGCATTCCATAGTCGGCAGCGTTAATAATACGCCATTCCACAGTGTAGCCCAAGTCGGCTAAAGAGGCTAGTATGACAGCAAAATCGCGTCCCCGTTGGGTTGCCGGTGAGTTCAGCAGGCGGTCAACATTTTCAAAAAACAGATATTGTGGACGGTTTTCGCCCTTCTCGTTCAGGATTCGGTAGATTTGCCACCAAAGCACGCCTTTTTTCCCTTCGATACCGCCAGAACGGCTGAGTGTGGCAGCTACGGAATAGTCCTGACAGGGGAATCCGCCAACTAGCAAATCATGGTCGGGTATTTCCTCTGTCTTTACTAGGTTGATGTCCCTGTTTGTATGACCCTTGTACCCGAATCTGGCAGTATACACCAGTGATGCGTCCTGATGCAGTGTCGATGGTTCCCATTGATTGTTCCATATAGTCTCATAGGCATCCGAAGCCCCTTCCAAGCCAATACGGAATCCACCCACACCAGCAAATAATTCTACTACCTTTATATGATGTTTAGCCATTAGCTATTTCCTTTCGACGCATTTCTAAAATCTCGCGAACATAGTCGTTGTTAAACCAATAACAGAATTTTTTAGCCACTGTTCCGTCTGGAGTGGGTGCAAGGTCTTTTGCCTTCTTGGCTTTCGGACGGACATGAAACTTCTTGTTGTCCGAGCTTTTCCACCAATAATCTTCGGAGATGTGTCCTGCGAGTATGTTTTCTTTGATATGATTCCAATATGTTTCTGCCCACTCTAAATCCTGTTGTGGCATAGTCCAAAAGAAGACATCGTCCAACACATAGTCCTCTTTCTTTGTATGCTGCTCTCGGAATACCACAAACAAGAATCTGCTAGAATATAGCTCATAGAGTCGTGAATCAATCCATTCTTCGCATTCGGCAACCTCCATATAGTCTATGTTTTCGAACGACATAGCTTCTTTAATGATCCCGTTGGCTTGTACACGAATGGTTTTCATCGTCAAGCCTGCTTTTAGGAACTCTTCTGAGCGATTCACGTTGGCACACTTTGCAGAGGCTGCAATTGCATTTGCAACCATTGCGAACTTGTTTTTCGGATTGTTCGATAGGTTTACCTTCTTATATACGGCAATCTTTTCAAAAGGCTTATCTAGGTATGGCTTAAATCGATTCAGTATAATGTCGTCGAAAGACTGCCTCAACAAGGCATTCGTGCTAACAAGTTCCGACTTTGCGCCAGCCACGTTTGAGATGGCATTTTTGCCGCTATTCACGACATATTCCAAGACAGTGCGCATGTATGCCACCTTAAGGCTGAAAGCTCTGCGAGGAGCACCGACTTCATGGTTGTAGGGCTGCTCCATTAGACTATCGCCCTTTTGCCCTTTGCGACACGCTCCGAGGTACATCGTGTCTCCTTCGGAAAGCTCATGAGCCTTGCCTTGTTTTATCTTTTCGATAATGACATCATAATCGTGCCGAATGATTAGCAAATCCTTCTTTGGAAGCTTCCATAAAACAGAAAAAATAAATTCTAAGTCGAGATTGTCACAATCTGCCTGATGCAGATAAAAGAGTAGCAGCATCAACTGGCATTTCAAATAGAAATGTGAGTGCTCAAAATCATCATTAACCACCTCGCAGTAGTTAATCATGTTACACACAAGGCGCTCCTTGATAAGATAATGGTCCTGCCTGCTTTTCTTTAGTGGTGTGCACTTTAGTTCCATTCCAGCCTCAGAGAAGTCGGCACCCGCATAGTTGTTCGTTTCCAGCATGAAGAAGATATTCTCAACCATCTGGCCAAGGCTGCCTTTCCCTTTCTTAGGCATATATCCTTCCCATACATAGTCTCGTAAGGTCTTCCCTAACAATCCTTTGCTATACTCAAAAATGCTTGTGGCATTTGTTATGTCGTAGGGTAAACTAGATGTCGATTTCGATAAGGCTTTCATGGCTTTTCTTGTTGCGGACCTATAGGTGACATTTGCGCTATCTGGTAAAAATGTCGCCTGTTACTATGTTAAGATAATGTTATTTTGTTGTTATTCATGGTGTTGTTTTATACGATTTCGCAATGCAAAGATACTCATTTTTTCTGAATTGGCGAATTATTTTTTGTAAGGCCGATAACTTGTCACGTTCTTCTCCTGCCTACGTGGCAGGTGCTGTGTGGAGTGCTGTATATTTTATTTTGGTTCAATTACATTTTTATTTGTTCTTCTTTCAAGGTGGGTTGGTGTCTGGTTGGTTGTTTGCAGTAAAAAACTTTGCAAAAGTAGGCAAAAAGATTGGCGGTGTTACCGCATCTTACCGCATTCTACCGCATTTTACCGAAACTTACCGCATTTTACCGCATTCTACCGCATTCTACCGAAACTTACCGGATTCTACCGATTGGGGGGTCGTTTGCCGTCGCCTGGACGGCAAACGAACGGCAACCGATCGGTTAACGAACGGTTATGTGGGAATGGAGGTATGGCGTATTGGGGGGTGAGGCTGAAGTGTGTGTCGGAGTGGGGTGAAGGTGGTGACTGGAAGGCAAAAAAATGCTTTTTACGGAGAATAGATGCGGTAATTGATTTTTTTTGTGTATTTTTGCAATTGCCTTTAGAGGCAACGTAAACCCAATTTAAAGTCTGTAACAATATGTTGCAGAACTAATTCTAAACAATAAACACCTATTATGGAAGAACTGAACAAAATGCAGGCCGACGTTTCGCCGGAGACAAATATGCCTGCTGAAGTGATGCCGGAGGCCAACGTGTCTGCCGACAATGACTCTAACACAATCGAACAAACCGCCGACGTGTCGCCCGAGACAGCTATGCCTGCCGCCGAAGAGGTGACCGCCGAAACGCCGGAGACAGCCGCTCCCACTGTGGAACCCGCAGAAGAGCCCGTCGCCGAAACCGTAGCAGAGCCTGCTGCCGAACCCGCCGAGGATGTGGCGAAAGAGCCCGTTGAGGCACCCGCCGAGGCCGCGCCCGAAGCAGAGGTTGAGCCCGAGGTGGACTATTCCGCCATGAGCCGCGAAGAGTTGCTGGCGGCCTTTAACGAGTTGATGCAGGGCGACATTGCCACTGTGCGCAACCGCGCCAGCACCATCCGCAACCAGTTCAATGTGCTGAACAAGGAGGTGGAGAAACAGGCTTTTGAGGCTTTCCTTGCCGAAGGAGGCGATAAGGACGACTACCATCCCGCCAACGACGCTGTGGCTGAGGCTTTCTATGCAGCCTACGAGGTGTACCGCACACGCCGTCAGAAGATGCAGGAAGAACTGGAAGCGCAGAAGCAGCGCAATTTGGAAGCTAAGCAGCAGATATTGGAAGAGTTGCGCACCCTCATCGACAAGGACGAGGAGACGCTGAAACAGACCTACGACGAGTTTAACGCCATTCAGGAGAAGTGGAAGGGCATCGGCGAGGTGCCGCGCGAGCAGATGAACGACCTGTGGCAGAACTACCATTTCCTGATTGAGCAATTTTTCAACAAGGTAAAGATAAACAAGGAGCTCCGGATGCTTGACCTAAAGCGCAACCTGGAGCAGAAGATACAGCTGTGCGAACGCGCCGAGGAGCTGATTGTAGAGACCTCGGTGGTGAAGGCATTCAAGGCTTTGCAGGGATTGCGCGCACAGTGGAAGGAGATTGGACCCGTGCCTGCCGAGCAGAACGAGGAGACGTGGCAGCGTTTCAACAACGCCGCCAATCAGATTGACGAGCGTCGTCGCGAGTACTACGACCAGCGCAAGGACGAGCTGGAGCAAAACTTGCTGGCGAAGCAGGCCTTGATAGAGAAGGCCGAGGAGCTGACACGCGAGCTGCCGCAGGGTGCCAAGCAGTGGAACGACACCACGGAGGCGTTGGACGAGCTGCTGAAACTATGGAAGAATATCGGTCCCGTGCCGCGCGAGCAGAACGAAGAGGTGTGGGGCAAGTTTAAGGGCATCATCGACAAGCACTATGCCGACAAGAAGCTCTATTTCGCACAGTTGCGCGACGAGCAGGGCGAGAACTACAACAAGAAGGTAGACCTCTGCCTGCGTGCCGAGGCGATAGCCAAGCGCGAAGACTGGAAGAACGCCACCGAGGAGCTGCTGAAGCTGCAAGAAGAGTGGAAGAGCATCGGCTCGGCGGGCTACCGACAGGGCGACAAGGTGTGGAAGCGTTTCCGCCGTGCCTGCGACGAGTTCTTCGCCAAGAAGGGAGAGTATTTCAAAAACCTGCGCAGCAGCGAGAGCGAGAACCTGACGCTGAAGAATGCCATCATCGACGAGATGAAGGCGTACGTGTTTGGCGAAGACAGGGATGAGAGCCTTGCCGCCGTGAAGGACTTCCAACGCCGCTGGGCTGAAATCGGCTATGTGCCTAAGGGTGCCAAGGAGCGCGTGTCGGAGGAGTACCACAGCCTGCTGAAGGGCATGTTCGACAAGCTGAAGATTTCGGCACGCGAGGCACGCCTCGACTCGTTCCGCGAGAAGGTGGCAAGCCATACCGACAACAGCTTTGCCGACAGTGCCAGAGGCAAGTTGACCAAGGAGATTGAGAAGCTGCGTTCGGAATTGGGCGTGTGGGAAAACAACCTGGGCTTCTTCGCCAATAGCAAACAGGCCGACCTGCTGAAGGAGGAGTTTGAGAAGAAGATGCAGGCGGCACGCCAGCAGATTGCCTTGTTGGAGGCTAAGCTGCGCATCCTGGACGAGGCGGAGGAGAAAGGCGGAGACGAGTGATTGCTTGAATGCTTGATTGTGTTAATGCTTGAGTGGCTGACGCGGTCAAAACACTCAAACAATCAAACAATCAAGCAATCATAAAAAACTCAAACAATTAAGCAATCAGACAATCAAGCAATCAAACAATGAAGAGCTTGTTGACAGTCATGACGGTGGCAGTGGCGGGCATGGTGTTGCTCGTCGGCTGCCACCGTAAGCCTGCTGAGGCGGTGGAGCTGCACCGTTTCGACAAGGTGCTGTTTGAGACCCCTGTGGAACAGCTGCCCGCCAAGTTGCAGCAGGTGAAGGGTGAGTACGCCACCGAACTGCTGAACCTGCAGGCGGACGATGCCGACTTTTTGCAGATGCTGACGGGCTTTGTGAGCGACCCTACCATGCGCGACATCTACCATCTGGTGGACAGCGTGCTGGGCGACATGCACCCACAGGCCCAGCAGCTGGGCGCGGCCTTGAAAAGGGCCGAGCAGCTGTGTCCGACGATGCGTTACGACAAGGTGTATACCTACGTGTCGGGCATGTTTGACTATAACATGCGGGTGGGCTGCAACAGCCACGAGATTATCATCAGCCTTGACCAGTATGTGCTGCCCTACACGGAGCGCTATTCCTATTTCGGGACTCCTGTGTTCCTGGTGCAGCAGAGCCGACCAGAGTATATGGTGGCGGACTGCATGACGGCGGTGGCACGCGAACATATTGCCATACCGCAGGAGCGCGAGATGTCGCTGCTGGACTATATGGTGTCGGAGGGCAAGGCGATATATTTTGCACAGCAGGTGCTGCCCAGCACGCCCGACAGCATACTGATGCGCTACACCGCCGACCAGACGGAGTGGATGAAGGCGAACGAGGAGCATGTGTGGAGCTACTTCATGCAGAACAGGCTTCTGTATGAGACCGACTACATGCGATTCCATAACCTGATCGACGACGCACCCAAGACCAACGCCTTCCGCGACTCGTCGCCACGCACCACCGACTATATAGGCTGGCACATCGTCAGCCAGTATATGAAGAACAGCGGCAGCACCCTGCAGGAACTCTTCGACGAGACCGACTCGCAGAAGATATTGAACCAATCGAAGTATAGACCCTCTAAAAAGTGAAAATTGAAAAGTGAAAAGTGAAAATTATCCGGGTGCGGTAGCCAATTTTCAATTTTCAATTTTCAATTTTCAATTAAAAAAAATGGCTCGAAAGAAGACTTGGATTAGCACCAACAATATATACGTCTACCTTTTCTATAAGGCGTTCTTGGCCTTTGTGCTGCTGTTGTTGTCGCAGGTGTTCTTCTATCTCGACAACACGCGCATCTTCCATGTCGCCGACATCAAGGAATGGCTGGGCATAGCTTGGGGCAATTTGGTGTTCGGCATAGCCACCATCGGATGCATGCTGCTGCCCTACTTTGCCGCCAACCTGCTGCCATTCAAGTTCCGCTGGAACCGGCACTACCATCGATGGGTGGAGGTGCTGCTGTACTATGTGCCGCTGCTCTTCATGCTGGCAAGCAATGTCGCCGACGCAGCCTACTACCAGTATACCTACCGCCGCCTCAGTGGCGAGATATTCCGCTATCTGGGCATCAGCGGCGACATGGGGGCTCTGTGGTGGCGTTTCCTTATCGACTACTGGCAGGCGACCATTTTCTTCATTGTCGCCGTGGTGCTGCTCTTCTGGGGCGGTGCCAAGATGCACCTGTCGGCACGCAACAAGTACCGCAAGCACGCGCTCAACGACGTGGTGGGCCTTGTGGTGGGCAGTGCCTGTGTGCTGTTTCTGCTGCGTGGCGGCTTCGGCAAGGAGATTGAGTGGCGCGATGCCGCCAAGTATTGTCAGGCGAAGAACTGCGCCCTCGTGACCAACAGCGGCTACAACATTGTGCGCACGTTCAACGGCGGCACGCTGGAGGAAGAGCACTTCATGGACGAGGCGCAGGCGCGCCAACTGTTCAACCCTGTGCTGGAGCCGGAACCCTTCTTCGAAGGTCGCATCGTGGAGGCTTGGTGCGGATGGGAGGCAGGCTGTGGCAAATGGATTGCCAACCCCATGACCGACCATGAGCAGGAGACCTACTCGAATATCGTGATTATCGTGCTGGAGAGCTTCTCGCAGGAATATATGGGCTGCTACAATCAGGGCATCATGCCCAGTTTCACCCCGTTCCTCGACTCGCTGGCGCAGCACTGCGTGGTGTATCAGGGCAGAGCCAACGGTAAGAAGTCTATCGAGGGCATTCCCGCCATCTTCGCCTCGGTGCCGACGCTGATGACGTTTCCGCTGACGCTGAGCGACTATGCCCACGACAGCCTGTATGCGCTGCCCGCCATATTGCGCGACCACGGCTACCACACAGCTTTCTTCCACGGCAGCTACAACGGGGTGATGGGATTCGACAAGCTGTGCAAACAGATGGGGTTTGAGGAATACTACGGCAAGAACGAGTATATGGCCGACCGCCTGTCGCGCGAGAGCGACTACGACGGCTGCTGGGGCATCTACGACGAGCATTATCTGCAATACTTCTCGCGGAGGCTGAGCACCTTCAAGGAACCATTCATGGCGGGGGTGTTCACCCTCTCGTCGCACCACCCCTACACCATGCAGCCTGAGCATAAGGGCGACTTTGAGAAGGGTCCGCACCCACTGTGCAGGGTAGTGTCTTATACCGACAATGCGTTGAGGAAGTTCTTCGACGCGGCCCGCAAGACCGACTGGTACGAGCATACCACCTTTGTCATCACCGCCGACCACAGCGGACAGGGCTTGCATCGCAAGTATAACGACTACGATGGCTGGTACCGCATCCCCATGCTGGTGTACCGTCCGATGTATGAAGAAGTGTGCGTCCCTGAGTTCGGTCCCGAATGGAGCTGCCACAAGGTGTCGCCCCGTATCATGCAGCAGACCGACATCATGCCCACCCTGCTCGACTACTTAGGCATCCAGACCCCTGCCGTCTGTTTCGGAACCAGCGTGTTCCGCAATCCCGACCATGGGTGGCAGATAGCCTACGGCAACGGCTACTACCAGCTGGAGACGCAGGACGGCATGGCCGTGCTAGGCGAAGAGACAGAAGAGGTGCTGGGCTTCGGCAATATCGAGATGCTCAAAGCCATCGTGCAACAATACAACCAGAGACTGATAGAGAATAAATTGAAAACTAATTAAATTGAAAGTTGAAAATTGAAAATTGAAAATTATCCGGGTGCGGCAGCTAATTTTAGTTTTTAGTTTTTACTTTTTAGTTTAAATAACACAATCATGAAAAAGAAAATGCTTGTCATCGTCAACCCCATATCGGGTGTAGGTCGGCAGAAGAAGATTGAACGCCTGCTGCGCGACAACCTCAACCACGACCTCTACGACCACACCGTGCGCTATACCGAGCACATCCACCACGGCACCGAGTTGGCACGCGAGGGAGTCATGCAGGGGTTCGACATCATCACCGCAGTGGGCGGCGACGGTAGCGTCAACGACGTTATTGCCGGCATACATGGCAGCGATGCCACACTCGGCATCATCCCCTGCGGCAGCGGCAACGGGCTCGCACGCTGCATGAAGATACCCCTCACACCAGCCCTCGCTATACGGGTGCTTAACCAAGCCAACCAAGGCCTTATCGACACCATCGTCCTCAACGAGAAGTACTACATAGCCAGCATCGCCGGTGTGGGCTTCGATGCCTACATAGCCCGCCTGATGAAGTCGGCCAAACTGCGCGGCTTCTCCGCCTACCTTAACCTCATCCTCCGCGAATACCCCACCTACGAGTCGAAGGACTATACGCTGGTCATCGACGGACAGGAGATACGCCGCAAGGCATGGTTCACCACCTTTGCCAACAGCAACCAGTTCGGCTACAATGCCGCCATCGCACCCCTTGCCAAACTCGACGACGGGCTGATAGACATCAGCATCGTGGACAAGATACCCATCGGACATGTCCCCATCACCGGTCCGCTGGTCTACGCTAACCACTTCGAGCTGAGCCAGCACGTGGAAATGTTCAAGGCACACGAAGTGCATGTGGCCGGCAACGTCGACCGCTGGGTAAATATCGACGGCGAGGGTGAGAACGTGGGCGACGAATTGCACTTTGTCAACCACCAGAAGAGCCTCAAGATTATGAAACGCGACATGAAGAAGAGCCTCCTCACCGCCAACCCCGCCGAACACCTGCAACTGGTGAAAGACCAGCTGGAAATGACCCACGACCAACTACATCCGAAGAAATAGTAACAAATTGAAAGTTGAAAATTGAAAGTTGAAAATTGAAAGTTATCCGGGTACGGCAGCTAATTTTAGTTTTTAGTTTTTACTTTTTACTTTAAAAATGTCGAAGAATAAAGGCAAGATAGGAGTGGTCTATTCCACCAACCCCGACTACCAGTACCAGTACGACGAGCCGCAGGACATCGAAACCCTGCCCGCCCCACAGCAGAAGCTGCGCGTGCGTATCGAACGCAATGGACGTGGGGGCAAGACTGTCACCATCGTTGACAAGTTTGTGGGCACCGATACCGACCTCGAGGCTCTAGGCAAGACGTTGAAAACCCGCTGCGGAGTGGGCGGTAGCGCGAAAGAGGGACAGATAATCATACAGGGAGATTTCCGCGACAGGGTCGTCGCCCTATTGCATGACTTAGGATATACGCAGACGAAGTAGTATCAAATTGAAAGTTGAAAGTTGAAAGTTGAAAAATGAGAATACGTTAATTCGTTAATTCGTTAATCTTTTGATGTGCCAAAGACTAACACATTCACACGTTAACACATTCATAAATTTCAATTTCTATCTTCTGGCTTCAACCCAGTCGTTGCCGGAGGTGTTGATTTCCTTACTTACGTTCACAGGCACAGACCAATTGACCCAGCTGTCGTCGAGGCGGGTGGTGACAAATATGTCCAGACCTCCCAACGAGCCGTGCCCTTGGGAACTGAAATAGAGTGTGCGCATGTCGGGAAGCAGGTAGGGTGAACGCTCGTCATACGGCGTGTTTACCGCAGGCCCCAACTCGATGGGAGTGCTCCACGCACCTGTGCTGTCAACGAAGGCGACGTAGAGGTTCACCGACCCTTTCACCGCTTGGCTGTGGTTTTCGTCGTATGCGGCCAGCAGTATGAGCTCTCCTCCCGTTGTCATCGTGTCACAGACCGGAAGACGAAAGTCAGGGATTGAAAGATAGAAGTAGTCCTTCGAGGGCAGCATTCCCTCCTGTGTCGAGTGTATCTTCAGGCGAGGATGCTTCTTCAGATTGTTGTTGTCGGCAGAGGTTCGCCTTTCGAGGGTGGTGACAAGTTGGCGGAAGTCGTAGTCGTGGCCAAAGACCTCAGCGTACTGGTTGGCGGTGGTGAGGGCTGCTCTCCAGCGACGGTGGTCAAGGTCGTCCTTAATGCGTTGCTGTAGCAGTTGGTATGCTTCGTGACATGGGGCGATGCGGAGTATGCAGCTATCCATATCGTATTGCTCTCGGTTGAGATAGCAAAAGTATCTGAGCGAGTCTGTCCGACGCTGTTCGTCCGACATTATGTCGGGAAACGTATTGTAGAACAGCTTGTAGTTGAGGATAGAAGTATGCAGGTAGGCATGGTGCAGCAATGCGCCTAGCTCGTTGCGCACAGTTGTGTCAGACCCACTGGCACGCAGGGCGGCATGTCGTGCAGCCTTTATATGACGGTGCTGCAGGGCATAGCGAGTGAGGCACTGCATTGCCGAATCCCTCCATTGTGGGCGGTTGCGGCTGTCGAGGTAGTGGACCATGCTCTGCCAGTCGGCGGTGTCCACCTCGCGACGATACTCAATGCTGTCAGCCAGCCAGAGGCAGTTTTTGGCGTAGGGGCTGGCAGGGTAGCGTTCGGCATAGCCGCGATAGTACTGCTCCGAGTTGTGCCTCACGGCATCGCGGTAGTCGATGGCATACACACTGTCGGTGGCGCGGTCGTAGAGGTGCGATTGGGGGTAGGCCACACGGAAATGCTGGTAGGCGGTGTAGCTGTGCTGTGCGTCGGCCTGTGCGAAGGCCAGACTGTCGCGCAGCCTCACTGCGTCGGCCCTCACCAACGCATCGGGACGGCGGTCGATAAAGCCCTGCAAGGTGGCCACGCTGCCTGAGCGTCGCGCGATGTCGAACTCGAGACTGTCGCGACTGTTGGTCACGCTGTCCTTCAACTCGTAGGGTATCAGCTTGTATGCGTCCAGAATGTGCTGGTAGGCATCGGGCGTGCGCTGCCTATGCGCGTCGGCAATGGCAAGCCGTGCCAGCCGTTGCAGGTCATAATCGATGCGCGCACCGCTGTAGCTGTCGCGTGCCCAGCGTTCTAAATCCTTCTCGCCCGCATGGGCATACAGGTGGCGCACCTGCACCAGATGCGCGTAGGCGGTGTCGAGATTGCGGTGCGGAAAGCCCTCGGTGCTGTACAGCCAATAGGCGGCGTAGTGGCACTCCAGGTTGGCAGTGTCGCGGCTGATGCGCCGCCGTATCTTCTCCTCCGCCTTGTCGTACTTGCCCTTCTCGATGTCGCGCTTGAAGGGGTATTCGGCATCGGGTGGGACAGGATAGTCTTGTGCCCTTGCCCACATGGGGGTAAGGAGACAGAGTAATAGGATAAGTATTCTGAATGTGTTAACGTGTGAATGTGTGAATGTGTAAATCATTGACTAACGAATTAGCACATTAACGAATTAACGAATTCATCTTACACATTCCCTCTTTCCCTCATTGTCACATTCATGAGATAGTGATTTCATGCGGCATACCGTCGTCCACCAGCTTGATGCAGGCAGGCGTGGCGGGCAGCGCCCCCCTCTTGCGGCGGTAGTTGACATAGTAGGTCGTGCTGCCGTAGCGGTAGGTGAACGAGAATCCTTCCCATTCTGACGGGACGGACGGGTTCACCGTCAACGTGTCGCCCTCCTTCTCTATGCCGAGGATATTCTCTATACCTGTCTTGTACGCCCACGAGGCGGAGCCGGTGTACCATGTCCAGCCACCGCGACCCGGATGCTGCGGGTTGCTGTAGATGTCGGCGGCAATGCAGTAGGGCTCCACCTTGTATTTCAGCACGTCGGCAAGGGTCACAGTGCGATGGATGGGGTTGATGAGCGAATAGAGGAAGTACGCCATATCGGTGTGCCCTTCCTTCTGCTGCGCCATGATATACCACATCGCGCCGTGCGTATACTGACCTCCGTTCTCGCGCACGCCTACAGGATAGCGCATGATATAGCCGGGATTGTTCTGCGAATGCTGGAAGGCGGGAGTCAGCAGCTGGATAATCTCGTGCTCGCGATTCACCAGGCGGTAGTCCGTTTCGCGGAATATCGACTCCTTCTGTTTCTCGGTGGCAACGCCTGTGAGGATGCTCCACGCTTGCGAGATAAGGTCTATCTGGCACTCCGTGTTGTTGCGCGAACCCATGGGGTCGCCGTTGTCGAAGTAGGCACGCAGGAACCACGCGCCGTCCCATGCGTTGTTCTGCAGGGCGGTGATGAGGCGGCTGCGGAACTCCTCCAGCTCGCTGCAGTACGAGAGGTCGGCACCTGCCACCATCTGGGTCATTGCCTCCAGCTTGGGCAGTAGGTCCACGAGGAAGAAGGCCACCCACACGCTCTCGCCCTTGCCTTCAACACCCACGAGCGACATGCCGTCGTTCCAGTCGCCACAGCCCATCAGCGGCAGACCGTGGATGCCGATGCGGTGCATCGCACGGTTGCAGGCGCGGCACAGGTGCTCGTACAACGTCGCATACTCGAAATTGCCGTCGCGCTCCTCAGGCCGCTCTGCCACCGGATGCGCCGGCAACGCATAGCGCAGGCACCGCTCCGCCTCACCCTGATTCAGCTGGTCAGCTTGGCAGAATACCACATTCTCATTCAGTATGCTGGTGTCACCAGTGATATGCACATATTGATAGGTGACATAAATGAGCCACAGGTAGTCGTCGCTAAATGTCGTGCGGGCACCCATCATCATGCTCTCATGCCACCAGTGCAGCACGTCGCCCTCCGCAAACTGGTGGGCGGCATGGTCCAGTATTTGGCGACGAGCCATAGCGGGGTCGCTGTAGAGACATGCCATCACATCCTGCAGCTGGTCGCGGAAGCCAGTCGCGCCGCCCACTTGGTAGAAGCCTGCGCGGGCAAACAGACGTGCTGAATAAACCTGGTACAGGTACCAGCGGTTCAGCATGTAGTTCAACGACCTGTCAGGCGTCTCCACCTGTATGGTGCCCAGACGCTCCTCCCATTGCTGGCACACGTGCGCATACTCCTCCTCGATGATAGGTATCGTCACCTTGCGAGGCTCCTCGGTATCGCTGTCGTGCACCGCTATGATATATGCCAGCTCCTTCTCGCCGTGAGGCTCCAACGTCACCTTCATGCCCAGCCGTTTGCGGTTGGGGTAGTGGTATGATACGTCGGTCAACGGCTCTGTGGCGGTCAGCTGTACACGCGTGTCGCGATAGTTCTCGTGGTACACGTTGCGCACCCACAGGCTGTTCTGCTGTTCGTCCCATAGGCTGTAAAGGAAGCGTGCCGTATCCTCTTCGTTCAGTCCTAGCACCAATTTGTACACCATGTCCAGTGTCAGTTCCATCGGTGCGTCAGTCTTGTTAATCAGCTTTATCTGGTAGTATTTCTCCAGTCGTTCTCCGCTGACGAACAGGCGCACCATGACTTTGAGGTTGTCGTATTCCGCGTCGAAGGCAGAGTAGCCCTGTCCGTGTCGTGCGGTGGCGGGGAGGAACTGACGACCGTTGATGAGGAGCATTTCGGAGGCGTTGTCGCGCACCATGTCGTTGCTCCAACCTGTCAGCTTGAACTGTTGAGCGTTGAAGGCAAAGGTGAATCCTGCCATGGTGCTGCTTACGACGCAGCCGAAGCGTGGGTTGGCAATGACGTTGACCCACGGCATGGGGGTGTTGGTGTTTGTCACCACATAGTCGCGGCCCTCGCGGTCGAAACCGCCATACTGGTTGTAGAAGTCGAGTGAGCTCCATACGCGCAGCTCGGAGCTGGGCTTCATGACGGGGTATTCCACCATGTCCTGATACTGCTGGTTGTCCTTTTCCAACTGTTCCAGTTGCTGCTGTATGGTCAGTCCGCCATCGGTGAAGAAGGTCAGTCGTGCCACCGCACGCAGCAGGTTGCGCTCCTCGGGCGACACATCGTTGCCGTCGAGGATATACACATGCCCTGCCTCCTGGTGTGTCGCCCACAGGTGCTCGGTATTGGCAATGTTGCGGATGAAGTGGGTGAGGCCTTCGCGTTGCTCGCCTTTCTCGTCATTGATAAACACCACGTCGAGCAGCAGCCCGTGTACCTTATAATATTCGTACGCGCGCAGAATCTCTTTGGCGTAGCCCGACTGCTTGATGCTGCCGATTTCCATCAGCAGGATGGCGATGTCGCCCGAGATGCCGAAACGCCACAGCGCAGACTGCGAGAGTCGGTTCTGAGCCAGGCAGGCCTGACGGCGGTTGCCGAGAGTGGCTGTCTGCAGGAGGTATTTGGCTATGCTGTTGTAGAGCCGCATCTGCGACCCTTTCAGTAGCGACATGGAGGTGCGCATGTTGTTGAACACGGAGGAGGTCTCGAAGGCGTGGTCGATATCCACCGTGTCGTGGTAGAGTGTTGCAATGTCGATAAGCTGTTCGCGTGCCTTGCCAAAGGCGGTTACCATCACTGCTGTCACCTGCTTGCCTGCCTCGACGTGGATACGTCTTCGCATGGACATGATGGGGTCGAGCGTGGTGCCGACGGTGCCGGTGAGGGTGCGGTGGCCTTCGATGATGGCGGCGTGCTGTAGGCTGCCGCCACGACCTAGGAACTTAAGTCTTGAGGTCTCGTACTCGGGTGCGTCGCCGAATAGGCGGTCTTCGTCGTCGGGCACAAAGAGGGTGTGCATGACGAAGTAGCGGCTTTCGCGAGCCTCGAGCACAGGCTTGCTGAGGATGAGCAGCTCGTGGTCGGCATCGTATTCGGAGAAGATGTTCATGCTGTTGAAGACGCGGTGGTTTTCGTCGTTGTTGTGGGTTGCCAACACGGCCTCAGCGTAGCTGGTCAGCTCGAGGTCGACGTCGTCGTCGCAGTTGTTGGTGAAGGTGATACGGCGTATTTCGGCGTAACGGTCTTTGATGACGGTGATTTCGGTCTTGGTCTCGATGCCGTCGTCGACGCGGAGGAAGCTGATTTTGTCTGAGGCGAAGCTGACGCGGTAGCTTTCGGGCATCACGTCGAGGGGTGCGTAGGTGTTGCACCAGAGTTTGTCGCTCCGCAGGTTGCGGATGAAGAGGTATTGTCCGTAGTGATCGGCGCTAATCTTGCGGTAGCGGTTGACCATGATGTTGCGATAGCGCGAGAATCCCGAACCGCGGTCGTTGAGCAGCACGGTGTAGTGACCGTTGCTTAGCACGCCTATTTCGGGCACGGTGGCGATGCCGTCGTACTGGCGTGCGTCGCTTTCGGTCTGCACCTTGGCATATTGGTAGCGTTTGTATTGAGTCACCTTCAGGTCGATGTAAGGCTGCACCTGGGCCTTTTCCTTCAGCAGGGTCTCCATGGACTTGAAGACGGGCTCTTGCATGAAGTAGTGTTGCAGGCAGTGGCCGCCGAGGTAGTTGGCGAGTGAGGCCAAGATCATACCTTGGTGGTGTGCGTAATGGGCCAGCACCGGCACATGGTCGTCCTCGTCATAGCTCTCGTAGAAGCCCATGTCGTCGTACATGTTGAGTTTCTTGAACCGCTGCAGGTTGTCGTACACCGCCTTGTCGTTGACGCTGATGGTCAGCAGGGAGCTGTAAGGCGAGATGACGATGCGGTCGGGCGTGGTGTTCTGGAACTTGAGGTAGGGTACGCCGAAGGCGTGGTACTTGTAGTTCTGTGCGTCGTCGAGTTCGTTGTAGGCGGTTTCGCTGATGCCCCACGGCAGAGGCTTGCTGCCCGCGTTGGCGGGACGCTGCGAGGCCTGGCTGTGCTGCACGTTGCGTATGAAGGCGCGTTGGGCACGGATGGCGAAACTGTAGGTCTCGTCCATGAGCGTGTGCTTGTAGGTGGGCAGGAAGATGAGCGGCATGAAGTATTCGAAGAGGGTGCC
>CAMZFW010000046.1 GCA_947306225.1 uncultured Bacteroidales bacterium | reverse complement strand
GGAACCTGCGGGGAATAACCGCCGATGCTTTTAGCGGGTGGGTGGGATGGGGATAGGAGGATGGGGTGTGAATGGGTGTCCGAAGGGCGGTCAGAGTTCCTGCTCGTCGCAGAGGTGGGCTTGGAGGGATTTGAAAGTTTGCTCGAGGAATGCCTGCAGTTGCTTGTGATAGTTGGTGATGGCACGGTTTTCGGAGGCATTGGCGACGGAGGCTTCGACGGGGAAGAGGGTGGGCTGGGTGTCGATGAGACGCAGGGTGCTGATGGTGTCTCGGCGGCTGCTGAAGCCGAAGATGTCGATGCTTTGGATGCTTTCGGACAAACGGTTGCATTGTTCCCACAGGCTGTGTTCCAACAGGTCGCTAGCATCGGGTTCGGCGGCGGGGCCAAGGGTTATGCCGTATTGGCGGCTGTGAATGTCGTCGTAGAATTTCTTTTGGAAACGCCACGAGTCGCGTCCTCGGATGAGCAGCAGTTTGTCATAGTCGGCAAAGGCGGGGTCGGCAATGGCCTGAGGGGGTCGCGCAATGAGGATGTAAACGAGCCATGCGGGTTGGTCGTGGTAGAAGAAGCAGGGGTAGGGTTGGTCGCCGATGTAGATGTCGTCGATACGCGATAGTTGCATCTGATAGGCCTCGTTGAGCAGGAGGGCGAGCTGGAAGGCGTGGTCCTGTGTGCGAAGCATGACGATGGCGGTGTCGTCGAAGGTGAACACTGGGTCGGGGAGGATGGGTTGGCTTTTCTTCTTCATAAATGATGGTATGGATGGGATTGGTTTTGTGAATGTGTAAATGTGTAAATGTGTGAATCTTTGACTAACGAATTAACACATTAACGAATTAACGCATTATTTAGAAGGCTTGCTGGTGTGTGAAGTCGGGACGGTAGCAGGCTTGGGCATCGAGTTCTTGCACCCAACCACGGTGGAGGCCGAGGTGGTCGAGGTGGTCGACAACCTGCTGGTATTCGTCGGGGGTGAGGGTGCGGCCCAGTTGGTCGGGGAGGTCGGGCAGGGGTGGGTAGTACTGCGCCATGAGCGAGATGTGGAGGTTGAGTGAGATGTCGGCAAGGCTGTCGAGCACGCGCAGGCTGTTTTCGACTTGCCCTGGCAGCACAAGGTGGCGGACGATGATGCCACGGTAGGCGAGACCGTCATCGTCGGTGGGCAGGGAGGAACCCTTCTGATTATACATTTCACGGAGGGCGGCGAGGGCCACGGTGGGGTAGTCGGCAGCGTGGCTGTATCGGCGGGCGAGGTCGGGGAGGCTGTATTTGTAGTCGGGCAGGTAGATGTCGATGTAGGGGGCAAGCATCTGCAGGGTTTCGACGGTGTCGTAGCCACCGGTGTTGTAGATGGTGGTGGGGTAGAGTCCGCGGGCGTGGAGCCCTTCGACGATGGCGGGGAGGCTGTCGGCGTAGTGCGACGGGGTGACGAAGCCTACCATGTTCTCGGTCTGGGGGAGCAGGCGGGCTATCTCGTCGACGATGGCATTGATGCCGACGAAGCAGGGGGTGGGAGAGGTCGGAGATGTCGGATTGGTCTGATTAGTCCGATAATGCGAAATTTGGTGGTTTTGGCAGTAGATGCACTGGAGGTTGCAGTGGGAGAAAAAGACGTTGCAGATGCCCTTGGTGCCGCAGAGGGGTGGCTCCTCGCCACGGTGGATGCAAATAGTGGCGACTTCGGGCTCGCGGTGGGCATGGCAAAAGCCAAGTGTTTCAACACGGTCGGCGGTGCATTGGTGTGGACAGAGGGTGCATTTCATGTTGCAAAAATACGACTTTTTTGTGAAACACATCTGTGATTGTGAAAAAAAGTGTAACTTTGCAAAGTCAACCATCCGAAACCTCAAAGGGTAAGATGGTGAGTGACAGGATAAAACTAAAAATATCAAACAAATGAGCATAGAATCAGTAATAGGCATTGCCAGCGGTTTGATTACTATTGGAACAACATTGGGGATATGGTACGACCGAAAAAAGAAACAGCCACTAACAAATTTGATGAATCAACTTGTGGACAAGAAACTATCAACCGAACAGCACAGGAAGATTCTACAAAAAATGAACAGACAATTGGGCGGAAAGATAAAGCCTGATTATATACATGGATTCGTATTAAATGACAGAGGTAAAGAGGCTGTGTTCATGGATATTTGCAAAAGCAATAACATAGAGCCGACGGAAGATATATGCAAGAAGTTTCTGAATGCCGACATGAAAAAATTTAGAGCAACATATAACAGCAAAAGAGTTAGTACTATTTCTTCTGAAAAGAATGAAATTCCATCGGAAGACTTGCATTCTTTACCTTCTTCTTTAGATAACCCAGGACAAACCGTTTATATGTCAGAATTGTTGATGGGCAATTATCCAGATACCTGCAAGAACTTAATCGGGATTCTTGAAAAGCATAAGGTCAATTACTCGTTCATTAAAGGCACGAAAGACATTTGGTGCCGTGATTATATGCCAGTTCAAACAGAATCGGGCAAGTTGATTCAATTCAAATATGACCCCAGCTATTTGAAAGGAAAGAAAGAATGGGAAGAGTCCCGTTCCGATGTGAAAGAAATATGTCGTTTGAATAATATCGATGCCAAATTCTCAGATATAAATCTTGACGGTGGGAATGTGCTTATTTGTGATGGTAGGGCTATAATTTCGGATAGGATTTTCTCTGAAAATTCAAATAAAGAGAGAGTCTTTCTAATAAATAAATTGTCGACGTTGTTAGAATGTGAGATTATTATTATTCCTTCATTAAATGATGATTATACTGGCCATGCAGACGGTATGGTTAGGTTCGTGAATAGAAATACTATTATTGGTAATAGACTTGCGGATGAATACAAATACTGGCAAAAAGGAATGCAAGAGGTTTTGGATAAATATAATCTCAATTATATTGATTTGCCTTTTTTGACCGGCATGAAAGGTGCGATGGGGATTTATGTGAACTATTTAGAGGTTAATGATTTGATTGTTGCACCAATATTCGATAGGGAAGAAGATGCGCAGGCAGTAAGAATAATAAAGAATGCATTTCCCAACAAACAAATAGAGACAATCAATTATAACGATGTGGCAAAAGAGGGTGGATTGTTGAACTGCACAACGTGGGTTGTAAAATAACCATCATTCTGACAACACCCATATCAGTGAATCCTACTCGGGTTGGATTGATCTCTTTGGTTGGGGAACTAGCGGTTGGAACAGTGGTGCCAATGAGTATATGCCCTACAGCATCAGTGAATTATACAGTGACTATTATCCAGGAGGCAGTTACGCCAATAGCCTTACGGGCGATTATGCTGAAGCAGATTGGGCGTGGCACAACAACATTTCAAATGGTAACGGACCACATTTGTGGCGCACACTCACTATAAACGAATGGAACTATATTATCAACAGTCGACTCACCAGTACTGTAAATGGGACAACAAACGCACATTATGCTAAAGCCACCATAGCCAGTGTTCCGGGAGTGATTCTATTTCCTGACACCTATGTCCACCCAGATGACGTTGCTCAACCCAATGGTATCAACAATGGTTCAAACGGTTATGACATTAACGATTATGACTTGAACGACTGGGAATTGATAGAAGCCTGTGGTGCAGTGTTTTTACCAGTGACCTACTTTAGGTATGGTTGGGGGGTAGATTCAAGAGTGAATGCCCATTACTGGTCTACTACACCAAGAGACCAAAGTACCATACGTATATTATATTTCTCACCGACTTTTTTAGGTGCAGGTGAAGGAAATTACATCGATCGTTTTGACGGGGTTGCCGTTCGACCCGTTCAAGCCAACAACTAACAACCATCTAGTTGCTTGAGTATAAGGATTTCGTTAACGGGTGAAAATGCCCACAAGCCAAGAGCCCCTGCCGTTGTGGTGGGGGCTATTTGTTTTGAGCCACCATAGGGGTAGCTTGGATGATTATATGAGAATTATAATCAAAAATTCTAAAAACGTTCGGCAAGAGATTCAGATTCGCGGTATAGGTTCGATATTGCGAACAGCGGAATAAGTTGAACATGGCGTACAGCACCATTATTATTGTTGTCCTGATGTTCTATTTCGGAGAAGTTCTCCAACGAGCAGCGGATGCCATCGGTTAGATGCTTTTGCCGCATGAATTCATATAGGCTTTTCATTTTACCGCTAACGCCAGATTTACATTCGATCGGCATAACCTTTAAATCGCGAGCAATAATGTAATCTACCTCAGAGCGTGTTCCCTTAGCGATGTTTTCCCAATAATACAGCTCATGCTGAGAACGAGGGTTGTTGTACTTTACCAGTTCCCATCCGAGAACCATCTCGGTCAGACCACCTTTGTTCACTAAATCTTCGGCTGTACCAGCAAGAACTAATTCGGTCATCTGGCGTGCCCCACCCAAATCCATGTCGAGTATGCGCAGTAGTAAACCACTGTCGAGATAAATATACTTACGGAATTTGCTGTTGACCTCGGCTCCGAGAGGAAGTCCGTTGGCTGCAGTGTGGCTGACGCACTTGATAATGCCCGCATCGCACAAGAGTTTCAGTGCTTTCTTTACCTCTTCGGCACGGTATCCGCCCTCTACCATACTATAGGTAAACTTCTTTACTGCTTGAATGACTACACTTTGCAATGTGTTGCGTAGCAACGTAGGGTCTACCTTCTTTGCATATTTGGGGAAGTCGTCGTAATAGGTGAGCTGGATGTCGTCGAGTTCTGTTTGACATTGGCGGTAGTCATGTGTTGTCACCCAAGTGGCTACACTGGCAGGCATACCGCCTACCATTAAAAAGGTGCGGAAATGTTGCACAAGGTCGTTGTGCAAAGTTGTAAGCAAAGGTTTCTCAGATGTTGCCTCCTTTTTTGCTTTCACCCAAGAATCTTTTCCTTCGGCCATTAAGAACTCGTCAAACGAAAAGGGATAGACGAATAGTGAGCGGATGCGACCCACACCGAATGATGGCAGTTCTTTGAGGGCAAACTCCAGCAATGAGCCTGCGGCAATGACATGTAGTTCTGAGAAATCCTCCTTGAATGACCAGAGGCTCTTGATGGCATCAGCAGAAGCTTGTATCTCGTCGAGGAATAGCAATGTCTTGCCAGGTATCACGGGAATGTTATAGAGCATACTCAAGGTGTTGGCCAACTCATGCACATCGTGAATCTTATGAAAGACCTCCAGCATGTCGGGACGCTTCTCAAAGTTCACCTCGATGAAGTTTTCAAATGTTTCGCCCAAATGCTTTACGGCTGCCGATTTACCCACTTGGCGCGCTCCTCTGAGCAAAAGTGGTTTGAGGTGCTTGCTGCTTTTCCATTCAAGAAGTAACTTGTCGATAGGTCTTTCTATATACATTTCTAAGTTTTTTATTGATGATTTAGAGATGCAAAGATACAACTTTTTGATAAAATACAGACGAATAATCGTGTTTTTTTTGATAAAATACAGACGAATAATCGTATGTTTTTTGATAAAATACAGACGTATAGAATAATTGTATATTGTGTTTTCCTGAAATCGCTTGACAGATTTGCTGGTTAAACTGATAGGCTTGTCAAATTATCTGATGAGGGTAATGATATGAGAATTTTATAGTGTAATCAAAAATTCTTATAAGTTTTTTTTATTATAATCAAAAAATCTTAGTATATTTGCAGTTGGTATTAAAACAGAAAAAATGGTAGGAAGGTTACTTAGAGATTTGATTTAGAAACGATTGTATCGTAATAAGGCAATCATTGTAGTGGGGCCAAGGCAGGTGGGAAAGACTACACTGCTCAGGATGTTGATGGTGGACACGCAGAGAAAGGTGTTGATGTGGAATTGCGACGAGCCTGACGTGCGACGCAAGTTGGCAGAGCCTACGTCGACAGAGTTGCGGGCAGAGATAGGCGACGCGGATTTGATATTGATTGACGAGGCTCAGCGGGTTAGAAATATAGGTATCACGTTGAAGTTGATGATTGACAATTTCCCTGAAAAGCAGCTGGTGGTCACGGGGTCGTTGGCTATTGAGTTGTCGAACTCGATAAACGAGCCACTGACAGGGCGTAAGTATGAGTATGTAATGTATCCATTCTCTACTGAGGAGCTCATCAACGAGTTTGGGGCACAGGAAGAAAGGCGAATGCTGGAGCGGAGGCTGGTGTATGGCTCTTATCCAGAGGTGGTGAACAATGCTGGTGAGGAGCGTGAGGTGCTGACCGACTTGGTTGGCAGCTATCTATATAAGGACATATTCTCGTTTCAGGATGTGCGTAAGCCAGAAATCATTGAGCAACTGCTGCAGGCTTTGGCGTTGCAAGTGGGGAGCGAGGTGTCGTTCAATGAGTTGGGAAGGCTGTTGGGCATGAACTCGGTGACGGTGCAGCGGTATGTAGACCTGTTGGAGAAGTCGTTTGTGGTGTTCCACTTGCGGTCGTTTAGTCGTAATGTGCGGACGGAGTTGAAGAAGAGCCGGAAGATATATTTTTGGGATAACGGGGTGCGTAATGCGGTGATAGGTGATTTTAAGACATTGGGACTGCGGACAGACGTGGGGGCGTTATGGGAGAATTACATTATTAGCGAGAGACTGAAACACAACGCATACAGTTCGTTTTATGGTAAAAGCTACTTTTGGCGGACACAGCTGCAGCAAGAGGTGGATTATGTCGAGGATATTGACGGAGTGCTTCATGCCTATGAGTTTAAATGGAGCAAAACGAAGCAGCCACGGCTGACAGAGACATTCGCCAAGAACTACCCTAACCATACGTTCGAAGTGGTCAGCCCAGAGAATTATCAACGATTTGTGAGAGGGGAGATTTAATGAAAAGTGAAAAATGAAAAGTGAAAAATGAAAAATGGCTGACGCACAACATATCAACGTATCAACATATCAACGTTTGTATGTTAAACATTGAACATTATTACACTCATTTAACATATAATTCAAAAAATATTCGTATCTTCGCAGATGTCTTTGAAAATTAATTAACACTATAATATTATGAATATAAAAGACTTAGAACCAAAAGAATTGTGGGGTAACTTCTATCACCTCACCCGTTGTCCCCGTCCGTCGAAACACGAAGAAGTTGTTCGCGAGTTTCTAGTGGAGTGGGCCAAAGAACGTAATATTGAATGCCGCGTGGATAAGGTCGGCAACGTGATTATGTCGAAACCTGCCACCAAGGGCATGGAGAACCGTTGCCCCGTGGTGCTGCAGGCGCACATGGACATGGTGCCGCAAGCACGTGCAGGCAAGGTGTTTGACTTCCAGAAAGACCCCATCGAGACTAAGATTGTTGACGGCTGGGTGTACGCTTGCGACACCACGCTGGGTGCCGACGACGGTCTGGGTGTGGCAGCTGCCATGGCAGTACTGGAGAGCAAGACTATCAAGCACGGTCCCATTGAGGCCCTCATCACTACCGACGAGGAGACGGGCATGACCGGTGCCTTTGGTCTGAAGAAGGGTGAGCTGAAAGGCAAGTACCTCCTGAATCTCGACAGCGAGACCGAGGGCGAGCTGTATGTGGGCTGCGCTGGCGGTATCGATGCCACCATCACCATCCCCTATACCACGGAGAAGGCTCCCGAGAAGTATTGCGCCATGCGCCTGACCATCGGCGGCTTGAAAGGTGGCCATAGCGGTATGGAAATCAACACAGGCCGTGCCAACGCCAACAAGCTGATGTTCCGTCATATTCGCTGGGTTGCCGAGTGCGGCATCCGCCTGATGAGCATCGACGGCGGCAATATGCGCAACGCCATCCCGCGTGACGCTACGCTGACCTTTGCCATGCCTAAGGCTCACAAGGACTGCATCGTAGCCGAGCTGGAGAAGGTGGCAGGCTGGGTGAAGAAGGAACTGGGCAAAGTGGAACCCGACTTCTTCATGAAACTGGAGCCCATCCGCATGACCCCGAAGGTGATGACCGAGGCCGACACACAGAAGATTATCAACGCTGTGATGATTGCCCCCAACGGTGTCATCCGTATGAGCAAGGATATGGAAGGCTTGGTGGAGACCTCGCTGAACCTCGCCATCATGAACACCAACGGCAAGAACTTTACCATCAAGGCTCTGTTGCGCAGCTCGGTGGACAGTGCCAAGGAGGCGTTGGCTGAGCGTCTGGTGTGCCTCGCCGAACTGGCAGGCGGCAAGTGCCAGCTGTCGGGTGCCTATCCCGGCTGGAAGCCCAACATGGAGAGCGGCCTGCTGAAGACCATGAAGGCCACCTATAAGAAACTGTACAAGAAAGAACCTGCCGTGGTGGCCATCCACGCCGGACTGGAGTGCGGCCTGCTGGGCGGCAAATATCCCGACATGGAGATGATTTCGTTCGGCCCCACGTTGCAGAGTCCCCACAGCCCCGACGAGCGTGCCAATATCGAGAGCTCGAAGAAGTTCTTCGACTATCTGATTGCCGCACTGGAGGCTATGCCTGAGAATAAATAATTATCGGAATTATCAGAATAGTCTGAATAATTCGAATAATCAGAATAATCCGAAAATATGATAGCAAAAGAACTTTTAAATCCGAAAAGCATCGTGATCTGCGGTGCATCGTCCGATATCCATAAGCCTGGCGGCAAGGCTCTGAAAAACTTGCTTGAAAGCAATTTCAAAGGCCAGGTGTATGCCGTCAACCCCAAAGAGACCGAGGTGCAGGGCATCAAGTGCTATACGAAGGTGGAAGACCTGCCGCAGGTGGACTGCGCCATCCTGTGCATTGCTGCCAAGTTCTGCTCGCAAACGGTGGACGTGCTGACCCAGCAGAAGGGTACAAAAGGTTTCATTATCATCAGTGCGGGTTTCTCGGAGGAGAACGCCGAAGGTGCCGCCATTGAGAAGCACATCGTCGACAGCATCAACGCTGTAGGCGGCTCGCTCATCGGACCTAACTGCACGGGTTTCTTGAATACGAACTACGCAGGCTGCTTTGACACGCCTATCCCGACACTTGACCCCCATGGTGTGGACTTTATCACCGGCTCGGGTGCTACGGCTGTCTTCATCAAGGAGTACGGCATCACGAATGGTTTGACCTTCAACAGCGTGTGGGCTGTGGGTAACAGCGCACAGTTGGGTATTGAAGACGTGTTGGAACACTTGGACGAGACCTTTGACCCCGAGAAGTCGAGCCGCGTGATTATGCTGTACATGGAGAAGGTGGGCGACCCGCAGCGTCTGCTCAAGCATAGTCGCAGCCTTATCAACAAGGGTTGCCACATTGCCGCTATCAAGAGTGGTGGCAGCGCGGCAGGTAGCCGTGCCGCATCGAGCCACACTGGTGCATTAGCTACCAACGACGCAGCGGTGGACGCGCTGTTCCGCAAGGCGGGCATCGTGCGTTGCCAGAACCGTCAGGAACTGACCACCGTATGTGGTGTGTTTATGTATCCTGAACTGAAGGGCAACCGCTGTGCCGTCATCACCCATGCAGGTGGCCCTGCCGTGATGCTGACCGACGTGCTGAGCAACGGAGGCATGGAGATTCCCAGTCTGAAGGATCATCCCGCCAGCCCCGCACTGCTGGAGAAACTGTTTGGCGGTTCGTCGGTGGGCAACCCCATTGACTTCCTTGCCACTGGCACAGCTGAGCAGTTGGGCTATATCATTGATGCCGTGGAGAACGATTACGAGGATATTGACTTCTCGGTGGTTATCTTCGGTAGCCCCGGACTGTTCTCGAATCGCGAGGTGTACAAGCTCCTTGACGAGAAGATGAAGACCTGTAAGAAGCCTATCTTCCCCGTGCTGCCTTCTATCATCAATGTGAAGGACGAGATACAGGAGTTTATCGACCGTGGCCGTATCAACTTCCCCGAGGAGTGTGTGCTGGGCAACGCCTTGTGCAAGGTGTACAACACGCCCAAGCCGCAGCCTGAGAATGTGGAGCAGCCCGCCATCGATGTGGAGCGCATCCGCAAGACTGTTGACCGCTGCAAGAGCGGCTACATGGAGATTGCCGACTACAACGAACTGCTAGACGCTGCCGGCATCAGCCGCAAGAAGAGCGTGGAGGTGGACAAGGTTGAAGATGCTCTCGCCTTTGCTAAGGAGGTGGGCTGCAGCAAGGATGTACCGCTGGTGATGAAGGTCGTCGGCCCGCTGCATAAGAGCGATGTGGGTGGTGTGACCCTCGGCGTGAAGGACCTCGAGACGGTGGAGAAGGAATTCAACCGCCTTATCGTCATTCCTGAGACCTACGCAGTGGAGATGTACCCCATGCTGGACGGCACGGATGTCTATATCGGAGCTATCAAGGATCCGAAGTTTGGACATCAGATATTCTTCGGTCTGGGCGGTATCTTCATCGAGGTGCTGAAGGACGTGCAGAGCGCACTGGCACCCATCACCGCCGCTGAGGCCAAGGAGATGCTGACCAAGCTGCGTGGCTATAAGATACTGGAAGGTGTTCGCGGACAAGAACCCGTGAACATCGACCTCTATGCCGAACAGGTGGCTCGCGTGAGCGCACTGGTGCAGGCTGCTCCCGAGATTGCGGAGATGGACCTCAACCCGCTGCTCGGCAACCCGCGCTACGTTACTGCAGTGGATGCCCGCATCCGTCTGGAGAAATAATTATCCAAGACAGTTTATAAGTATAAGGTCGTCCTTTCCTTGGGCGACCTTATACTATAAATCTTAGTATCACTATGGAAATGAATACTTTTTGCGGGACTGGCTGTTGCGCCCATTGTGCCAAAAGGGGCAGTGTGTGCCCTGGCTGTGTGGCCAGCGATGGGCATCCTTGTGGAGGTAGGTGCTTTGTCGCTGAGTTGGTTAAATCGGAAGGCTTTGAGGCCTTCTCTTCGTTGAAGAAATCCCTGATTGCCGAAATCAATGCATCAGGTGTTTCCTGTCTTAATGTTTCCGATTTGAATCTGTTGAGCGGTGCCTACGTCAATCTGGCTTATCCTCTTCCGAGCAGATGCTGCGTGCCCTTTTTAGACGATAGGAGTGTCTATCTTGGCAATCAGATAGAAGGTGCTGGGGACGGCCGTTGTTTTGGTGTAGTAGCCGACCCGTCCTTTGTGCTCGTCTGCACATATGGTGAGAATGGGAATGACCCCGAACTCCTGCTATACAAGCGTTTCAAAAAATGAACCGTCAAATGCCGAATAAACAAAAGCCTCATCCAAGTTCTCTTGGATGAGGCTAGTACGTTTAGGACCTTCAAGCGGCTTTCCACGAACTCTTTTTAGCTTGTAAGGAGATTATTCGTCTACATGGGTGACATTGCCGCGGAGGTCGAATTGGATTTCAAGCCCGTTGGAGAGGGTTACTTCGTAGCCGCCCTTCAGTTTTTCGCAGTCGATGATAAGCTGTTTGGGGAAACGACCGACGATGTAGCGGGTGATGTAGCCGGGCACCAGGGTGACGGGCAGGCCGTCGGTGCACTTCATTTCTTTCCAAATGCCTTTGGAGTCGAACTGGATGATGGTACCGTCGGTGAGTAAAGCTTCATATTCCTTACCGTTGATATAGGCAAAGTCGATGGCACAAGATGGCCAGTGCTTCTGTATGAGCTCGATAGATGCTTTAGGCAAGTTGTCGGGGTCGATGACTTTCTTGCGACCTTGAGCGTTGGCAGTGCCGGCAATCATTACAAGGGTCAACAGGGTTAAAATAAATTTTTTCATGGCTGGATATTTTTAGTATTTATTTTTAAAGTTCATTAGATTCGATGGTTACGATAGCTTCTTTACCACTGGTGGTACCTGTATAGAAATAGCACAGGCCTCGTTGGGTGGCTTTCAGCGTGCTCATCATTTTGATAAAAGATGGGTCGCTGCTGGTTGTCAGCATTTCGCGCATGGCTTCGTGGTTCTGGTCTGCAGTATATTGCATCTCTGTGAGGTCGAAAAGGTTTTCGTCGCAGTCGAAGTAGTATGTGAAATAGGCTGAGTCAAGTTCAATACGTGTGCATATCAAGCCTTCGGAGTAGGTGAAGGGCAGTTGTAGTTGTGTGGATTGGATAATGGATTGGAGGTATGTTTCAGGGTCACCGATGAATGAAGGCATGTTGGCAGCCAATTCGTCGCAGGTGAAATGGAGTGTTATTTCTTTGTCACTTTCGAGAGTGAAGACGACATCAAGGTCGGCATTGGCATTGACGATGGCGTTGAGCAGTTGTCGGAAGCTCTCGTCGCTGTTGCTGCGATAGCTGTCGAGCATGTATTGGTGAAACTGTTCTTGGTTCTGCTCGAAGTTTTCGGCGGCAAACAGGCCTGTTATTTGATAGTTGAAAGTGACAGTGGAGCCATCGTATTCAGCCTTAGTCATGTGGCCCATGGCACCGAGAGGGATAGGGCATTCCTTGTTGAGGCTTTCGACCATCAGTTTAAGTTGCTTCTGATAGTCGTTCTGACACCCCGTCAGGCTGACCAATATACAAAGGCTAAAGACAGTGATAAGCTTTCTGATATTCATTTCTAGTGGTGTTAATACGTTGTGCGACAGCATCCCCTCTTTAGAGGGGTGTCACGAAGTGACGGGGTATGTGCTTCAACTTTCAATTTTCAATTGCATGGCGGTGGATTGGTTGGCGGGCATACCATTGAGGAATACCTGACGTATGCGGGTGTGGAAAGTCTGCCCTTCTAGCGGACTCCAGCCACATTTATACAGTAGTTTGTCGCGGGTGACGGTTGTCTCACCTGCTTCCACAACCACTAGGTCGGCATAATACCCTGGGCGGATGAATCCACGCTTTTGGATGCCGAAGATGGTGGCGGGATTGTGACTCATTTTTTCTACGATGAGAGGCAACCATTCGTGCAGCACCTCGTCGTGGTCGTCGCGTTCCAAGGCTGTCGGGCTGAAGAAGCCTTCCAACATCATCTGCAGGCTGTGCTGTATGCTGGGAATGCCGCCTGGCGCGTCGAAATAGCGTTGCTGCTTGCTTTCTAGCGTGTGAGGAGCATGGTCGGTGGCAATGGTGTCGATGGTGCCGTCTATCAGTCCGCTCCATAATGCCAAGCGGTCGTCGTTGCTCTTGATGGCGGGATTGCACTTGATGAGGTTGCCCAACTCGGCATAGTCACGGTCGTCAAACCATAGGTGGTTGGGTGTTACCTCGGCGGTGATGTGCTTTTCTTCCAACGCCTTGTTGCTCAACAGCGACAACTCGGTGGCAGTGCTGATATGGGCGATATGCAGGCGGGTGCCATGTTTGCGGGCACGCTCCACAGCCTTGTAGGTCGAAACAAAGCATGCCTCCGTATTGCGTATTTTGGGATGCAAGGCGGCGGTCTCCTGTTCTGTGCCAGCAAACTCCAGCTTATAGTTGCGCAGATTCGCCTGCACGATGGATTCCTCTTCGCAGTGAGCTACAATTAGTTTACGGCTCTCTTTGAACAGTTTCTCCAATGCTGTTTCGCTGCTCACCAGCATGTTGCCTGTGCTGCTGCCAAGGAATAGCTTGATGGCGGCATAGCGGTCGGTGGGGATGCTGAGCAGTTGGTCGATATTGTCGTTTGTCGCGCCCAACATAAAGGCGTAGTTTACCGCGCTCTTCTGTGCAGCTATTGCCTCTTTTTCCTCCAACAGTTCTAACGTGGTGGTCTGAGGATTGGTGTTGGGCATGTCGATGACCGAAGTCACACCGCCAGCCAGTGCGGCACGGCTCTCAGTGGCGAAGTCGGCTTTTTCAGGGAACCCGGGGTCGCGGAAATGGACATGGGTGTCGATGATGCCAGGCAGGATATAACAACCTGTGGCATCAAACGTCTGCGGCTTGCGCAGCTTATTCTCGTCATCAACCAGACGGCCGTCATGTATGAAAAGGTTCCGTGTCTCCATGGAACCTTCGTTGACGATAGTGCCGTTTTGGATAATATAGTCCATTGTCGGATAATTGAAAGTTGAGAGTTGAAAGTTGAAAGTTGAAAGTTAGAAGCCGTACCCGGATAATTTTCAATTTTCAATTTTCAACTTTCAATTTAATTAGAACTTACGCTTTCCAGCCCAGTTGCGTGCTGCCACGTAGGCATCGGCGGAGTTGTTGTAGATAGGCTTCACCACAAACTGGCCCGTATGGTCGATACAGCCCCAGCGGCCTTCCTCCTTGGCGGGGGCAACTCGGTTGTTCCATGTCTTGATAAAGGGCTTGGCGTCCTCCAAACGGGGCAGGATAACCCACTCGCCCTCAAAGTCGACATAGCCCCAATGTCCTGTGCCCGGATCCTGTATGGGATAGAGCCAGTGTCCTAGTTCAGCCTCTTCGATACCCTTCTCGTTATCGTCCCATTCCTGTCCGGCCTTCTGAGCCTCGCTGGAAAGGATGAAAACAGGTTTCGACAGCAGGCGGCCATCCTCGTGGATGCTCGCCCACAAACCGTTCTCGCATTTGGCTGTGGCAAACAGGCCTGTGTCGTTGGTGAAGTGCGACACTTCGAGGTAGATGGGTTGTATTGCCCAGCTGCCGTCGGCCTTCACCCAGCCCCACAAGTTGGTGTCAGTACGCATTTCGGGCAGTCTCCATGCATCCATGTCGCGGCCATGCTCTATCTGCGACAGGGCATACACGCAGTCGTCCTCATGGCTGAAGATAAACTCACTGATGACGTTGCCATTACGGTCGATGTTGCCCCAGCGGTCGTTCTTCAACGCCTGGGTGTAGATATAGTTGTGCTCGTTGGCAAACTGGCGTATCATGGCATATTGCGGCTGCACCACCCAGCGACCCAGATAGTTCACTATGCCCCACTGGTTCTCGTTCTGCGGATTGGTGACGCTGATGCGCCATGTGTCGTAGTGGCGACCCACAATCCATTGGTGGCCTGCCTCGTAGGCATCCTCCATCGACACGAAGATATTGTTGATAATCAGAATACCCTTGGCATCGATGCAGCCCCAGCGGCCGTTCAGCTTCACGGGAGCGAAACTCATCGGGTCGGTGCCGAAATACTTGCCTGCGCCCTCGTAGGCGGGTTCGTACTTCCAGTTGCCGTAGTAGTTCACAAAGCCCCACTTATGGTCGGCGGGATTCTCGGCAGGATAAATCCATTTGCCGGGCTCCTCGGCACTGTACCAGTGGTCGCCAGCTTCTTGAGCCTCTTCCTGCGTGATGAAGATGTTGCGGACAATCATGTTGCCAGCCTCGTCGATGCAGCCCCAGCGGCCGTCGTACTTCACCACCGCAAATTTGCGCTCTTGGTGTTGGAATGCAAATGCCACCTGGTAGCGTGGAGGTATCTGCCAGATGCCGTTGCTGTTTTTATAACCATATTTCATGCCGATGTCGTCAAAGGCTAATGTTTGTGCCAATGCGCTACCACTCAGCATACAGAGTGCGGTCAGAATCAAGATGTATCGTTTCATATCTGTGCTATTTCAAAGTTGCAAAAATACATATTTTTTTTCATATAGCGAATATTTTTTTTAACAAAAGACTAACACCTCGTTGTCGGTTATTTTCTTTCGTCTTTCCAATTAGTATTGCTTAGGCTCTGTTGCTTGCACTTTGAGGTATGAAAAATGAAAATTGAGAATTGGCTAAACTCTGCAGCCAATTCTCAACTTTCAACATTTCAATCAAATCAGAGAAATTATCACCGTCGAACATTATTTCGGGTTGTAGAAGACAAACTGGTCGTCTATCACATCGATGATGATGGTGTCGTTGGTCTTGATTTTCTCTTCAAGTATCTCGCGCGACAGTTCGTTGAGAATCTCCTTCTGAATGACACGTTTCACCGGTCGTGCGCCCATGGCGGGGTCGTAGCCTATCTCCGCCAGATGGTCTATCGCCTCGTCGGTGGCGCTGATAAGCACATCGTTCTTCTCCAGCATCTTCGATACCAGTGCCAGCTGAATCTTCACCACCTCGCGTATCTGGCTCTTCGACAGCGGACTGAACATGATTATCTCGTCGATACGGTTCAGAAATTCGGGACGTATCCTCTCCTTCAGCATCTCCATCACCGCCTTCTTGGTCTCGTCCAACTCGTATTGCGATATAACGCTGCTGCCTTCCAGCCGCTCGCGGATGATGTCGCTGCCCATGTTCGAGGTCATGATGATGACCGTGTTCTTGAAGTCGGCAGTACGGCCCTTGTTGTCGGTCAGTCGGCCATCTTCCAGCACCTGCAGCAGAATGTTGAACACGTCGGGGTGAGCCTTCTCAATCTCATCGAACAGCACGATGCTATAGGGTTTTCTGCGCACCGCCTCGGTCAGTTGGCCGCTCTCGTCGTAGCCCACATATCCCGGAGGCGCTCCTATCAGTCGCGACACGCTGTGCCGCTCCTGATACTCACTCATATCGATACGCACCATCATATCCTCGTCGTCAAACAGCACTTCGGCCAGTGCCTTAGCCAGCTCGGTCTTACCCACGCCGGTGGTACCTAGGAAGATGAAACTGCCTATGGGTCGCTTGCCGTCGCTCAGTCCTGTACGGCTACGGCGTATGGCGTTGGCAATGGTGCTGATGGCCTCGTCCTGTCCCACCACGCGCTTGTGCAGTTCCTCTTCGAGGTGCAGCAGACGCTCACGCTCGCTCTGCATCATACGCGTGACGGGGATGCCTGTCCACTTGGAGACCACCTCGGCTATCTGCTCC
>CAMZFW010000045.1 GCA_947306225.1 uncultured Bacteroidales bacterium | reverse complement strand
AGCGGGCGTCGCCAACGTAGGCAAAAGTCACCTGGTCGAGGGGTTTGCCTGCATGTTCCTGCATGGTGAGGAAGTCGGCGAGAATCTGAGTGGGATGACTCTCGTTGGTCAGGCCGTTCCACACGGGCACGCCAGCGTATTTGGCCAGCTCCTCAACAGTCTCCTGCTTGAAGCCACGATACTCGATACCGTCGAACATGCGACCCAGCACGCGGGCGGTGTCAGCCATGCTCTCCTTCACACCAATCTGGCTACCAGTGGGGCCCAGATAGGTGACGTGTGCGCCCTGATCCTTGGCACCCACCTCAAAAGCGCAGCGGGTACGGGTGGAGGTCTTCTCGAATATCAGGGCGATGTTCTTGCCCTTCAGGGTGGGCTGCTCGGTGCCGGTATACTTAGCACGCTTCAGGTCGCGAGCCAGGTCGAGCAGATAGTTGAGTTCCTTGGGACTGAAGTCTAAAATCTTCAGAAAATTGCGGTTTCTTAAATTGTAAGCCATGTTATTGTTGTTTTAAATTATTATTGTTTTCTTCTTCAAATATTTGAATGTCTTTGTTCTTTTTATAGTAAAATAAATACACCAGCCATGCGATGGCACAGACAGCCAAGCATCCGATGCCAATAATCATCATCTTATCGCCGCCGGGCCAGTGCTTGATGATAAACAGCAGCCCTATCAGCGTGGCAGCCAGCGAGTATCCCGTGAGTGTCATCGCAAACTTCCAGAGGGGTGACCCTATGCGATAGGTGCCGGGAAACATCTGTCCCAGGCAGAAAGCCACTATTGCCAGTGTGCCGAAACCTACCATGAGCAGTGCATCGTTGTAATGCACTCCTGCCAGCTCCAGCACCAAAGCCACCAGCAGCAATACTCCGCCCATGATGGCCACCTTCAGCATGAAAGGTCTGAACTTTGGTGAGTCTGTGATTTGGTTCATGATTATGCAATATTCAGATTATTCAGAAAAATCAGATAATTCAGAATAATTAGCGTACTATTCTCGTGCCGCAGTTGGGGTTGTCCAACTGACCGGCCTCGGTAATGATGCACTCCTTGCCACCGTTCTCCACAAACATGATGGCAGCGCGAATCTTCGGAGCCATGCTGCCCTCGGCAAAGTGACCCTCTTCAAGCAGTTTCTTCGCCTCGGCAACCGTGATAGTGTCAAGCGCCTGCTCGTTCTCCTTGCGGAAATTGATATACACCTTAGGCACATCGGTGAGGATATAGAACTCGTCGGCACCAATCTGCACGGCGCAGAGGGCACTGGCCAAATCCTTGTCGATAACGGCCTCCACACCCTTCACATAGTCGCTCTCCTCCACCACGGGGATGCCGCCGCCACCAACTGTGACAACAATGTGTCCAGCCTTGGCAAGCTTCTCCACAATCTTGATATTGTTGATGCGCGTAGGCTTGGGTGATGCCACCACCTTGCGCCAGCCGCGACCCTTGGGATCTTCCTTATACACAGCACCAGTGGTCTTCATCAGCTCCTCGGCCTGCTCCTTGGTGTAATAAGGACCCACGGGCTTGGTGGGGTTCTGGAACATGGGGTCGAACCTATTCACCGCCACCTGGGTCACCAGCGTCACCACATCGCGCTGAATGTCGTGACGGGCCATCACATTGCGCAACCCCATCTCGATGAGGTAAGCAATCGAGCCCTGAGTCTCAGCCACGCAGAAATCCATCGGCATAGCCTCGATACCGGCACGCTTGCCCTCCTCGTGCTGCAACATCACGTTGCCCACCTGCGGGCCATTGCCATGGCCGATAACGATATTGTAGTTCCTCTTCAAAAGGTTATAAAGCGACTCACAAGTCTGCTCCACATTCTCTATTTGTTCTTGATAAGTACCCTTTTGGCCGCTGCGCAACAACGCATTGCCACCAAAAGCAACCACTGCCAATTTTCTCATATTGATTATATAATATTAATCTATAATTAGTTATAATACTCAAACAACAAACGTTTGAGACTGCAAAGTTACACTATTTTTTCAAATTACAAACAACTCAAAAATAAATAAATGCACTTCCTTTGCCGAAAGACACTTTTTACTGACGTTTTTTCTTGCTCCACGGTTGCGACCATCCTCCTGTGTTGTTCAGCCATCATTTGTCTTACATATATTTTTTATTGTTGGTGTTGTTAACGTCTGTTTCATCTCGTTTTGTCCCCACTTTGTCTCCACTTTGCCTCCACTCTTAGGAGTGAAGGCAGAGCGAAGGCAGGGCGAAGGCAGAGTGGAAGCGTTGTGTGGGCCGACCTTCTATTATTATACCTCAAAAGATTAAAGACAGGGTGCCACTTTTGAGAAAAAAAAGTGGCACTATGTGGCACTCGATGACAATTACAATAACAATAGGTATGAGCCACTGTTCACACCCCATTTCACAAATTGTACGGCAAACACAATGACCAACAGCCATATACGTTCAAGTGTTCACTGTTCACTGTGTAATGCAATGAATTTTGGTTTTTTGAGAGGCATAAATATGATATTAATAATATAATTAGTTAATAATTAATAATTTACATAATAAATTACCAATATTGCTTAAAAAACATACGCAATGTACAGTGAACAGTGAACACTTTTTTGCATGACGTTAGAATCTAATGTGTTGCAAAAATCTGAAATTCAAATCTAATTCCACACTTCTGAACATACAGGCAAATACAGACATCTATGTGTAAACTTGCACAAAGCTGCTATTCGGACAAATACCTCTCCTACGCGTTTGTCGGAAGAACCCGTTTATTTAGGCTGAGGGACCGACAGTGACGGTAAGGAGGTCGGTAAGGTGGGGCTGAGCCAACGTCTGCAATTGTTCGGGTGTGACGTTCTCAATGGCGTCGAGGAGGTTGGTGGTGAGCTGCTCGGTGACGTGGGTGGCGGACATCTGGCGGTAGCGTTCGGAGAGTTCGAACACGCCGTCGATGCTGCGGATGAAGTCGCCCATCATGTAGTTGCGCACACGCTCCAGCTCTTCTTCTGAGATGGGTTCTTGTCGCAGACGGTCGATTTCTTTGTACACTTCGTCGACTGCCGCCTGGGTGGCCTCGACGGCCACGTCGGCGGTAATGTAGAAGACGATGCTGCCACGGTATATCTGCGTGGTGCTGTAGATGCCGTAGGTGAAGCCCTTGTCTTCGCGTATATTGCTCATCAGACGCGAGCCGAAATAGCCGCCCAACACGGTATTGAGCACCATGAATCGGGCATAGTCGGGGCTGTCCCACGCAAGCGGCAGTATGCGCCCAATGCGGATGGTCGACTGCACGGCATTGGGAATGCTTGATTGCGTGAGTGCTTGATTGTGTGAGTGGGGAGGCGGCAGAGGGGGCTCTTCAGTATTGCTTGATTGTGTGAGTGCTTGATTGTGTGAGTGGGTGTGCGACGGTGCAAGGTGGCGGTCGGCGAGCGACAGCAGCTCGTCGTCCACCATGCCACTGAGCGCTATATGGGCATTGGCTAGACGATAGTGCTGGTGGATGTAGTCGGTGACGGCATCGGGTGTGAGAGCGTCGATATCGTCAGGCATGGCATAGGTTCCCAGTGGATGGTCGAGACCGTACAACTCTTCATAGAAACGGTTACGTGCCACATAGGAGGTCTTCTGAAAGCCTGTCGCCAACTGCTGGCGACGCTTGGCGACGTAGGCATCGAACATCGGCTGTGTGACAAGCGGAGCGTCATACATCTCGCGGATGAGCGGAAACAGGTCTTCCGCATATCGGCGTAGGAAGTAGAACGACACATTGCCGACACACACATCAATCATCCTCTCCACCACGATGCCTCGGAAGTCGAGAACCTCCGCCATTTGTCGGGCATCGTGGCTCGTTGTAGCCTCACCTATGAGTTGGTTGGCGGCATGTGCCAAACATTTGAGGTGCTGATAACGGCTGCCCGCCTCGACAGTGATGTCAAGTTTGACCAACCCGAGGTTGTTGTTCGGGAAGAAGTGAAGCCTGTTGCCGTTGGGCAATGTGTGTTGCTGTGGAACAAGGGGTGCTATGGATGGAGGTTGAAGCATAGAAAATTGAAAATTGAAAATTCGCAGCGGCGGTTGTTTTTTTCGGACAATTCAGACAATTCGGACAATTCAGACTACTCAGATTATCAATTTAAAAGCTTGCCGTGAATTTCACGTTAATCTGCCTAGCGGTGAGGTAGTTGGGCACACGGTAGTAGTGGTTGGTGTAGTCAGCTACCCATAGGTACGACACCACATTCCTATAGTTGAACAGGTTGAACACCTCCACCCCTATCGACAGCTCGTCGAACACACGTCCCAACTTCGACTTCCGCACCCGTTCGAACCGCGTGAGCTGTATGGTGTTGCCCCAGTCCACACGGAAATAGGGCGGCAGGCGGTATTCTACCGCACGGCTGGTCTGATAGGGATGGGTGACAGGCGTGCCCGTGCCATACAGGAGGCTGAGGCTCATACGCCAGCAGGGTATCTCGGGCATATAGTCCTGCAGGAATATCTTGAAACTGAAACGCTGGTCGGTGGGGCGCGACAGCCATCCCAAGTTGTCGCCCAATATATCTTCCTGTGTCTTCATAAAGGAGACACTCGCCCACGATTCCAGTCCCGGTGCAAAATCGCCATTGATGCGCAGGCTCACTCCCGCTGCATAGCCTACTGCTTCTTGGTCAGGGTTGTAGCGCACACGCAGATTGTCGATGGTGTAGGGCACCAGATGGGTGATATACTTATAATATATGTCGGCGGTGAGGCGGAAAGGCTTGTTCCACAGGTGCAGGTTCCAGTCCGCCGACCCCGTTGCCTGATAGGAACATTGCGAAGGCAGGTCGGCACGCAGCGACCCGTCGGTGCGACGCAACTCGCGATACATATAGGGCTGCTGATACACCCCTGCCGTCAGCTTATAGAGTATGTCGGCACCCCGGTGGGGCTTGTAGCTCGCCGTCAGTCGGGGAGACACTATAAATTGAGAATTGAGAATTGAGAATTGAGAATTGGCTGCCGCACTCGGATAATTATCAATTTTCGAAGGCGAGCCGAAGGTGCTGTAATACTGCCCACGCACGCCTGCCGACAGTTTCACCTCGTCGTCGTGGCGCGTATAGAGGCTCACCTCACGTTGCACGTATGCGATGCCACGCAGGTTGGTGAGCTGGTTGTTGACATTGTAGTAACGCTGCAGCACGGGGTTGTATGCCACCGTGTCGTCCACGCCCGGGGTGTGGTGGTCTGTCGGGAAGCTATAGCCCGCGCTGTCTACCCACTTCCATTCGCGCATACGGTCGTTCACCGTCTCCAGCTGCGCTTTCACGCCGAAATCCCAACTGCCCAGCAGGGCATATTTCACAGCTTTCAGCTCGGTGCTGTAGATGCCTAGGTCGAGACGGTTACGGGCATGTTCCAGAAATGTGCCCACGCCACGGTCGAAATGGTTGGTGTCGCCAGCCTGTTCGCCCACACCCACCTGATAGAGCATATACTGGTCCTGTATGTCGTACAGCTCCTGCTCGCCAGCCCGTTGTGCCGAGGTGGTCCAGCGCAGCTGCAAGTCGTCGTTAGGATGGTAGTCGAGCACCAACGAGCCCAGCAGCGTATTGTATTGGTCCACCTCCTGCCCATCGAAATAGACGCGCAGCTCGTACCATTCGGTAAAGGCTCCAAACGATGTGGTCGCTGCGAAGGGGACGAGGCTGTAGCGGTTGCGCGTGGCAATGGCGAGCATCGAGATGTCGAGACTGTCGTTCACCTTGTAGCCCAGCACTGCCTGCAGGTCGGTGTAGCTGCTGGTATACTGCCCCTCGGTGTCGAGGCTGCGGAAAAGATACTTGTTGCTGTGCTGGCGGAAGCCCACACTATATGCAAAACGGTCGCCCACGCGTCCCTGTGCCGATGCGCTGCCACCTAGCAGCGAGAGCGACACATTATGCCTACGCTCCACCGGACGGCTGTAGATAATGTCCAGCACCGACGACATGCGGTCGCCGTATGTGGCGTCGAAGCCACCCGGCGAGAAGAGCACATGGTCCACCATGTCGGGGTTGATGATGCTCAGCCCCTCCTGCTGTCCGCTGCGTATCAGCTGCGGACGGTACACCTCCACACCGTTGATGTATACCAAGTTTTCGTCGAACGAGCCGCCACGCACCGAATATTGCGACGACAGCTCGTTGTTCGAGCTCACGTCGGGCAACGTCTTCAGCAGTGCCTCCACGCCCGCCGTCGGTCCCACGGCGTTCTCGATGCGGTGAATATTGAGCTGGGTGAATGCCGACGAGCGGATGCGTTCGTCGGTGACATCCACCACATCCAGCTGTGTTGCGGAGCGGCGCAACTCAATGTCGAGCGTACGAATCTCGCCTTTGCCCAACAACAGACGCAACTCCTGCGGCTCATAGCCCGTACACGAGATACGCACCGTGATGCTGTCCGTCTCCCGCACTGCAAAACGATAGTAGCCTCTGCCGTCGGTAACGCCGCCGTAGGGAGTTCGTGCGCTCACCACCCCCACGTTGGCAAACTCCACCGCCTTGCCTTCAGAACTGACACGACCCTTCAATTCCTGCGCCTTTACAGGCACAAAGAGAGCCGACAACAGCACGGCAACAGATATGAAAAACAACTTGTTCATTAAAAAAAGTAGATTAGTAACGATAGATTTGAAAAAAAATTGTACTTTTGCAAAATATTTCTGACTTCACTTTTGCACTACAATGCACCTCAAACTCCATCACCCCCACCCCTCCCCGACGCTGCCACCCGACAGCGCCGACCTCCCATTTTCCTCCCCCATTTATCCGACACTTATCCGTTCGTTATCCGATCGTTTGCCGTTATTTATTCTATTCAGAAACGGCAAACGAACAGTAACGGAATGAAAATGAATGGTATAACACTAAAAGGAGGGAACAAAACAACACGCCTACACTCGTAACAAAATAATATACAACACAATATGAAATACAAACTGATTATTCTCGCACTGATGATGGTGGGTATCGCCTGCCAGGCGCAGAACATGATTGACGAACAAGGTCGCAAACAGGGTCACTGGGTCAAGACCGACAAACAGGGCAACAAAATCTATGAGGGCGACTTTGTCGACGACATGGAGTCGGGCACCTTTACCTACTACTTCCCCAATGGCACAGTGCGCATTATCAACGAATACACCGTGCCGGGCAAAATCTGCAAGCACCAAGTCTTCAACCCGAAAGGCAACAAATTGGCAGAAGGCACCTTCAACCAGAAGAACCGCGACGGACTGTGGAACTTCTACTCCGAGGGTGGCAAACTAGTCAAGCTGACCACCTATAAGATGGGCGTGCGCCACGGTCTGCAAATCATCTTCACTTCGAACGGCGACACCGCCGAGGTGTGCAACTGGGCCGACAACCACCGCCACGGCCGCTGGTGGAAGCGTATCGGCAAGCAGGGCTATATCACCGCCACCTACGTCCACGGCGGCATTGAGGGCCGGCTGGTGGAGTACAACGACGCGCAGCAGCTGGTGCGCGAGGGCTTCTACACCAAGGGTGAGCGCAACGGTACGTGGAAATACTACGACAAGGGGCAACTGGTGGTCGAAGAGGACTGGAAGATGGGCAACCTGCTCGACCGACGTGTGCGCCTGCTACTGCCAGAGGAGCGATTCGTGTCTATCTTCAACATCTACTACATGGCTCCGCAAGGCAACAGCGAAAGCATCGTGTACCTTTCGAACGGCACCAAGCTACTCCACCACGAAGGCACCGACGTGCTCTACGGACGTGTGGGCGGCGACCGTTTCACACTTGCCAACAAGGAGGCACGTATCATGGTGGCGACCGACCTTATCGTGGGCACCACGCGCGACCGTGAGGGGCGCGAGATTCTGAACCTCGACCCACGTCCCGATTTTGACGTGTTCCCCGACGACGACTGCATGAAGATGCTGCATAGTATGCTGCTGCACCAACAGACCATTGAAGATGGGGGAATGTTCGACTTCGACCGTTAATAATCGATTGCTTGATTGCTTGATTGTGTAAATGTTTGAATAAATGCTTGAATGATTGAATGTGTAAATGCTTGAGTGAATGCTTGAATGATTAGACAATCAGACAATCAATAGGCTCAAACAATCAAGCAATCAGACAATCAGACAATCAATAGGCTCAAACAATCAAGCAATCAAACAATCAAGCAATAAAAAAATGGGACTCCTTGTGGTGTCCCATTTTCCCATTAAACACTATTACAAAATCCTTATTATGAATCTAAACACTTCTGTATAAGCCTTTAAAGTACTTTCCTTACCTCTCGAAAGCGGGTGCAAAATTACAACAATTTGTCGACATAGCAAAACAAAAAAGCCCTTTTAACCATTATTAACAGCCATGACAATAGCTTTCCACACCCTTGGATGCAAGCTGAATTTTGCCGAAACAAGCCATTTGCAACGACAGTTCGAAAAGGCGGGTTTCGACATTGTCGACTACCACCAACGGGCCGACATCTATGTGATAAACACCTGCACCGTCACTGCCGTCGCAGAGAAGAAGTGCCGTACCGTCATCCGCCAGGCGGTGACGCAAAACCCCGACGCGGTGGTCGCCGTCATCGGCTGCTTTGCACAGAACGATGCGGCACAGATAGCCCGCATTTCCGGTGTCGACATCATTCTGGGCAACGACCGTAAGCATCTGCTGCCTGAGCTACTTGCCAATCAGGGCTACGCACCCACTGGACGGCAGACCATTGACACACAGGAGCCTCACACCTTTCAGCTATCCTATTCGGGAGGCGACCGCACACGCACCTTCTTCAAGATACAGGACGGCTGCGACTACTTCTGCAGCTACTGCGCCATACCGTTTGCCCGCGGACGCAGCCGCAGTGCCACCATTGCCGAGACGGTGGCGATGGCAAAAGAGATTGCCTCGACCGGGACCCGCGAAGTGGTGCTGACGGGTGTGAACACCGGCACTTTTGGCAAGGCACATGGAGAGGAGTTTGTGGAGCTGCTGCGAAGGCTCGACGACATCGAGGGAATACTGCGCTACCGCATTTCGAGCATCGAACCCAACCTCATTACCGACGAAATCATCGACTTTGTTGCGACCTCACGCGCATTTCTGCCCCATTTCCACATACCGCTGCAGGCGGGTTCGGACAAGGTGCTGAAGCTGATGCGTCGACGCTACGACACCGCACTATACGCCAGCCGACTGGCGCACATCAAGGCGGACATGCCCGACGCCTGCATCGCGGCGGATGTCATCACAGGCTTCAACGGCGAGGACGACGACACCTTCGCGCAGAGCAAGGCGTTTATCGACAGCCTACCCATCTCCTACCTGCACGTGTTCCCCTACTCCGACCGCCCCAACACCGCCGCCTTGAAAATGCCCGACAAGGTGCCTGTGCCCGTCCGCAAGGCACGGAGCCTGGAGCTGCACGCCCTCTCGAACCACAAACGTCACGCCTTCATAGAGAGCCAGATGGGGAAGGAGCGCAAGGTGCTGTGGGAACACAGCCGCCATCAAGGCGAGACAGGCGACACCATGCAGGGATGGACAGACAACTATATACGGCTGCAACGCCCATTCGATATGACGGTTGCCGGCACAATCACGCCCTTTCGGGTGGAGAATTCAACAATTGTTGATAACTTTGCTTGTGATGAATGAATAATATAGTGTATTTTTGTTCTTTCTATTAAAAGAGAGAGCATCCCCTAAAAAGACTAAAATACAATACACAACATATATTAATTTTTAATTTTTAATTCTTCATTTTTCATGAGCGGTCTATTTGGAGTCATCACCGAAAAGCCCTGTGCCACCGACCTATTCTATGGCACCGATTATCATTCACATCTGGGTACCCGCCGTGCCGGCCTTAGCACCATCGACAACGGAAGGATGCACCTCAACATCCACAACATCGAGAACACCCAGTTCAAGACCAAGTTCTCTACCGACATCCACGAGATGCTGGGCAGCAAAGGCATCGGAGTTATTTCCGACACCGATGCGCAGCCCATCGTGTGCAACTCACACCTAGGGCGCTTTGCCGTCAGCACCGTGTCGCGCATCAACAACATCGACGAACTGGAGCAGCTGTGCCTAAGCAGAAACCAGCAGTTCACCGAGCTCAGCATGGGAAGCACCAACCCATCGGAACTCATTGCCCTGCTCGTCACTCAGGGCAAGGACTTCGCTGACGGCATCCGGAACGTTTATGAGCATGTGCGCGGCAGTGTCTCCTTCCTCATACTCACCAACGAAGGCATCATTGCCGCCCGCGACCGTCTCGGCCGCACACCCCTCACCGTAGGCCGACGCGACAACGACTACGCCGTCGCCTCCGAGAGCCACAGCTATGTGAACCTCGGATTCACGACACAATACCACATACAGCCGGGCGAGGCAGTCCTCATCACCCACGACGGCATCCACCAGCTGGTAGCCCCCGGCGAGCAGATGCAGATATGCTCGTTCCTGTGGATATACTACGGCTTCCCCTGCGTGGAATACGAAGACATCAACGCCGAAGAGGTGCGCTACCGTCTGGGCGAGGCAATGGGCAAAAACGACGACGTCGAGGCCGACTACGTGTCGGGCATCCCCGACTCGGGCGTGGGCATGGCACTGGGCTATGCCATGGGTCGCGGCATTCCCTACAAGCGCGGCATACTCAAATACACCCCCACCTGGGCACGCAGCTTTATGCCCGTCAACCAAGAGGCACGCAACCTAGTGGCAAAGATGAAACTCATACCTTCGCGCAAGATGCTCGAAGGCAAGGAGGTAGTGTTCTGCGACGACAGCATCGTGCGTGGCACACAATTGCGCGACCAAACCCGTATGCTCTACGCCAACGGCGTGAAACGCATCCACATACGCATCAGCTGCCCGCCACTGCTACACGGGTGCGACTTCCTTAACTTCTCCACCTCCAAGACCGACCGCGAACTGATTACCCGCCGTGTTATCGAAGAGCTGGAGGGCGGACAAATCCGCAACCTCGAAGCCTACCGCGACGAAACCTCCAAGGAATATGCCACCATGGTGGAGACCATACGCAAGACCATTGGTGTCGACACGCTGAAATTCAACAGTCTCGACACCGTCTGCGACGCCATAGGCCTGCCCAAATGCAAACTCTGCACCCACTGCTTCGACGGCAGCTCGTTTGGAAACTAATTTGAATTCGTTACTTCGTTAATGTGTTTTAAAGTGAAAAAGTAAAAAGTAAAAACTAAAAACTAAAAATTGCTGCCGCACCCGGATAATGTTCAATTTTCAATTTTCAACTTTCAATTTAAAACACATTATCACATTCAAAAAAGAACCCATCTAAAAATGAAGACTCATCCTATAGGCCCTATCCTCTGTCTGCTGCTCCTCACGGGCGGTCTGCTGCCAACCCGCAGCATGGCGCAGACCCCCATACCCGTGTCGCTCAAAGAACTGGCACCCGACTTCGGCATCCGTCCCATATTCCTCGACGACACCATCCACCTCCTCCGCTACCTCGACAGCCTAGGGGGCGGCAACACAGCCATGACCGACACCTGCGTCACCATCAACGCCAAGTTGATGGCCATGGAAAACGTGCTCCTCTACGACTACCGCCACCAAGACGACACCGTGTGGGTCGACGCGTCGCACTACATCGAGGACTATGCCCACTACAGCCAGCAAATCAAGACCCTCTCCGAAACCGTGCTACGCCGCGCACACCAATACATCGAACGCGAACACATACGCCAAGATGCCATCCAGCAGACTACCCTCAACCTGCGCAAGGACACCATACAGCGCAACCACCGCACCATCGTCAACGCCTGCGAAGGCATCGGCGTGAGCGACAAGGCTCGCAAGAAAGAACTCAAAGACCTCTACTACGCCTACCTATCCGTCTACAACCGCTACGACTTCTCCAACCGCCGTGCCGACAGCCTATACGTGGCCAGCCTCGACCGCTTCTCGCAGTTCCAGCAGAACGTCATCCAGAACCTGCTGAGCAACAACAACTACACCGCCCGCATCAACAACTTCGGCAACACCCTCAAAGTGCGTTGCGGACACACCCACAGCGACATCCTGCGCTCCTACCAGCGCGTGTTCCGCCAAGCCGTCCCTCCGCCCAACTTCTCCACCCTGCGCGAATACTACGACTACATTGCCTCGCTCCAAAACATCATCGACATCCAGAACAGCTACCTCACCGTCATCGACCTCCGCGAAAAGATTGCCGCCACATCCAAACGCATCACCAGCCTCTATTCCACCAGCTTTCGCGACGCTGCCAAGACCTATCAGCAAGTCACCACCACCGTCAACACCGTCCCAGCCTTCAACACCCTAATCGATGCCGAGATATTCATCGACGACCTCAACGAGTTCATCCAAGTGCAGGAATGCTACCTGCGCGATTACGACCGCCTAAAGGCCATACAGCAACATGGCGACAGCATCACCCGCAGCAGCTCGCCCAAATACTCCGACATTGCCAAGGCATACAAGCAGATACGCGAAGCCAACCCCATCGCGCCCAAGTACCAAACCCTCGACGATGCCCTCCGTTTCGGCTACGAGATGGACAACTTCGAAACCATCCAACGCCAGTACGACACTATACTCTACATGCGCCAGCTCATCAATGCCACGCAGGACACCATCTCCCGTGGCTGGATGTCGCACCTCATTGTCTACAACGGCTATCAGAACATCCGCAAGCACTACGTCCTCACACCCACCTTTATCGACACCAAGGGAGGGAGCCTCTTCATCCAGCAGCTCGACGACTACTACGACATGCAGCTCAACTGCCTCCGAGCCATAGAACTCTACGACACCTACCGCCAGCTCGACAATGCCATTCAGCCCGACCTGCAGTCGTTCCGCAACATGCGCAAAGCCTACAGCAAACTGGACAAAGAGTACCTCAACATCAAGGCCATCAACCACCTCTCCGAACTGTACCTGTACATCCGCCAACTCGAGGCCGTCATCACCGTTCAGGAACACTTTTCCTCTCTGCTCAAAGGCACCGAGGCACACGTCATCGACAACCGTCTCAAAAACATCAAAGAAAACAGTCAGATAGAAGCTATACTAGGACTGTAAGTTGAAAATTGAAAGTTGGCTGCCGCCCAACGTATCAACATATCAACGTATCAACGAACTTTAAACCTTAAAACCCTAAAACCCTAAAACAAATGAAAATAGCAATCATCCTTTCAGGCTGCGGCAACCGCGACGGCAGCGAACTACAAGAAACCTTATCCCTTATGCTCGCCATCGACCGCCGTGGCTGGCAGTACCAGTGTTTCGCCCCCGACGGCCAATATGCCGTTGTCAGCCACCTCGACGGCAGCGAAGACGGTGAGATGCGCTCCCTCTTTGTCGAATCAGCCCGCATCGCCCGCGGCAACATCCTCCCCCTCGCCCAATACCGTCCCGACGACTACGATGCCCTTGCCCTGCCTGGCGGCATGGGTGCGGCACGTAACCTCTCCACCTTCGCCTTCGACGGTGCCGCCATGACCGTCCGTCCCGATGTCTCACACGCCATCCTCGACACCTACAAGGCGCACAAGCCCATCCTAGCCATGTGCATCGCCCCCATGGTACTGGCTAAGGTGCTTGGACCCTATGGTGTCCGCCTCACCCTCGGACAGCCCTGTCCCCAGGCCGACATAGCCCGACAGCTCGGTGCCGAAATCGAGTACTGCAACCCCACAGAAGTCTGCATCGACCGCCTACACAACGTCTACACCACCCCCGCCTACATGGTCGCCACCCGTATCAGCGAAATATTCCAAGGTGCCGACAACCTGGTGCAGGCCCTTGCGTAGCCCCGTCCAGTTTCGGAGTAGCTCTCACACATATTCGATTCTTCTTCGATTCATATTCGATTCATCTTCGCTCCTTCTTCGCTCCAGCAAGCGAAAAAAGACCCCATTCGGTAGAATGCAGTAGGAATCGGTAGGAAACCGTAGAATGCGGTAAGATGCGGTAGAATGCGGTAAGATGCGGTAGAAGAAAGAAAACTCCAATGAAGATTTCGCCAGCCCGGCGAGGCGAAGAGCCGAGGAGCGGAATGCTAAAGGGAACATCTAAAAATACGAAAAACACTAAAATTCGGATTGCCTGAATGCCTGATTGTGTTAATGCTTGAGTGGCTGACGCGGTAAAATACTCAAACAATCAAACAATCAAAAATTGCTTGAATGCCTGATTGTGTTAATGCCTGAGTGGCTGGCGCAATAAAAAACTCAAACAATCAAGCAATCAAGCAATCAAACAATCAAAAACATCTGTTTCTCGTCACCTACCCCACAAAAGGAACTTGTCACCCCTTGTGCTGGGATAATAGGATGACGTGCTTTCAGCACGTTTGCGCAGGCAATAATAAAACATTTTCTCTCCATGTCGGAAAAAAGTTGTAATTTTGCATTCAAAAAGGAGGATAATGTGGACACCATGGAATGTACTACAAATCCCACGACATCAACAACTATTTATACGCCACCATCAACTCGACCCAAGCTAGACGAGACGGACCAAACACCAGAAAGTGAACTGCTGACGGTGGAAGAATACTTTGGAATTTTGAGGAAGAAAGTAAACGATTACTATGACAACCTACAGGTACAGAAGCAAACACTGTTATTGTTGACCGTATCCGACCATCAAAAATGATAACAAAATAATGGCAACTTCTATTTAAATTCCAAGTTTAAACTAAAGTTGGCTGCCGCATTATAGTTTTTACCTTTTAGTTTTTACCTTTCATGACATGCTTTCAGCACGTTTGCGCAGGTAATAATAAAACTTTTTCTCTCTATGTCGGGAAAAAGCTGTAATTTTGCAAACTGAAAAGAGACATATATAATGAGCACCTCAACGTATAGTAATCCGGCAATGAACAATCTATGGAACCACATTCAAGGATTGTCGCTATCTGATAGCGACCGCCAATGGCTTGCCGACAGGCTCGTGGAAGGTGCAGAGGCAAAGCAGACAGCAAAAACCGAGAAAGGACTGGTTTTCCCACACTTCAATGACGGTTATGTACCATCGGAAAGCCTTCTCTCCTTGGTGTTAGGGCCTCTTCCCGAAGGGTTCGACATAGATAAAGAGCTTGACTTAATGTGGGAGGAACGGACCCAATGAAGGTGTTTATTGACACAAATGTTGTTATTGACTTTGTCTGTAAGAGAGAGCCATTCTTTACAGATGCAAGTTGCAAGAAGCCGAATATAATATTATCCAAATCAATAACTCATAAAACAACCACAATGTAGACAAAAGAAATAATATAACATCTTGAGCTAACCGCCCATTATTCTCTCCGTAAGAATCTGGACAATTCTTTGCTTGATGAGGATAAGCTCGCGGAAAGTTCACGCCATGGGCGTGGATTATTCGCACCTTATTAATCAAGCAGGCAGTCCAGAGCCTTTACGGATAATAAGGAGCAAGAAAAGAATAATCTAACGCCTTTTTTATATGAAACAGAAAGTATTTTTTATCGCCATCTTGATGATGGCATTGGCAATTCCTCAAAGAGTAAAAGCCGATGACTTTGTTTTCTCCGCCGTCGCGCCAAGTGGACAGACGTTGTACTACCAAATTGTGGATGGAAATGCGAGAGTTTCTCCACCTTATCCATCTTCTGGCTATAACGGATGCTCGAAGCCAACAGGAAATCTAATAATCCCTAGTAGCGTCTCCTATGGGGGGCAATCCTATTCCATCACATCCATTGGGTACTATGCATTTAATGGCTGTAGCGGACTGACTTCCGTCACCATCCCCAACTCCGTCACTTCCATTTGGGACGGTGCATTTTCTGGCTGCAGCGGACTGACATCCATCACCATCCCCAACTCCGTCACTTCCATTTGGGACGGTGCATTTTCTGGCTGCAGCGGACTGACATCCATCACCATTCCCAACTCCGTCACTTCCATTCGGAATAATACATTTTCTGGCTGCAGCAGCCTGACCTCTGTCACCATCCCCAACTCCGTCACCTCAATTGAGGGTTCTGCTTTTGGGGGCTGTAGCGGGCTGACCTCCATCTTTGTCTCAAGTGGCAATACCATTTACGACAGCCGCGACAATTGCAATGCCATCATAGAAACATCCTCTAATACACTTATTGTTGGATGTATGAATACCACCATCCCCAACTCCGTCACTTCCATTGGAGGCTCTGCATTTTCTGGCCGCAGCGGACTGACATCCATCACTATCCCCAACACCGTAACGTCCATTGGGTATAGTGCATTTAATGGATGCAGCGGACTGACCACCGTCTCCATTCCCAACTCCGTCACCTCCATTGGGGATAACGCATTTTCTAGCTGCACAGGGCTGACCTCCGTCACGATCCCCAACTCCGTCACCTCCATTGGCTCTTCTGCATTTTATGGATGCAGCGGGCTGACCTCCGTCTCTATCGGCAACTCCGTCACCTCCATTGGTAGTTCTGCATTTTCTGGATGCACCGGCCTGACATCAATTAGTGTGACAAGTGGTAATACAATATATGATAGTCGCAATAATTGCAATGCAATCATCCATACAGCCACTAATAAACTTATTACAGGGTGTCAAAATACACTTATTCCCAACTCTGTCACCTCAATTAGAGGGAGTGCATTTTCTGGCTGCAGCGGGCTGACGTCCATCACTATCCCCAATTCCGTCACATCTATTGAAGGATATGCTTTTTCTGACTGTGCAGGGCTGACAACTGTAAATTTCAATGCCGCCAGCTGTACAGACATGGTCTGGACAAGTAATATTTTTTCTAATTGCACCAGTCTTTCTACAATCAACTTCGGCAATAGCGTGACAAGAATTCCAGCCTATTTGTGTTACGGGTTGTCTGGATTAACCTCCGTTACCATTGGAAACTCCGTCACGTCCATTAGAGATGACGCATTTTATGGCTGCAGCGGGCTGACATCCGTCACCATCCCAAACTCCGTCACATCTATTGGAAGCTCTGCATTTTCTAACTGTAGCGGACTGGTCTCCGTCACCATCCCAAACTCCGTCACATCTATTGGAAGCTCTGCATTTTCTAACT
>CAMZFW010000044.1 GCA_947306225.1 uncultured Bacteroidales bacterium | reverse complement strand
ATTTTTGTATATATTAACACTTAAAAACTTATATTAAGATGATTACAAAATTAGATGACCTTCTGGAACTCGTAAAGAGCAAGGAAAAGAAGAATTTGGTTGCTGCTTATGCCAACGATTCCCATACCATTGGTGCAGTTAGTGCCGCAGTCGACAAGGGCATTGTGAATGCTACTCTCGTTGGTGATATTGAAACCATCAAGAAGATTTGCGCCGAAGAGGGTATTAATCCCGATAAGTTTGAACTAGTGCAAGAGGCCAACGACAACAAGGCTGGTGCACTTGCTGTGAAGCTCATCAACGAAGGTAAGGGCGACTTCCTGATGAAGGGACTGCTGTCTACCGACAAGTATATGCGTGCTATCCTGAACAAGGAGAGCGGCCTTATGCCCGGCAAGAAGAACGATATGCTGACCCACATGGCTGTCATGGAAGTTCCCGCCTACCACAAGCTGCTTGTCTGCTCCGACATGGCTATCATCCCGGCTCCCGACTTCAAGCAGAAGACTGCCATCATGAACTTCCTCATTCAGGTTTCGAAGAGCCTGCAGAACCCCAAACCTAAGGTGGCTGTGCTGGCTGCTACCGAGCAGGTCTCTATCGGTATGCCCGCTTGCGCCGAAGCCGCATGGCTGGGTATGCAGAGCCTCCGTGGCCAGATACCCGGTGCTGTGGTTGACGGACCGCTGAGCCTCGACTGCGCCATCGACAAGGAGAGCGCACAAACCAAGAAGCTCACCTCCGAGGTTGCCGGTGATGCCGACTGCCTGCTGTTCCCCAACATTGAGAGCGGTAACATCTTCTACAAGGCTTGCACCAAGTTTGCACATGCCGAGCTCGCTTGCATGGTTATGGGTGCACGCGTACCTTGTGTCCTCACCAGCCGTGGCGACAGCGCCAAGACGAAACTCTACAGCATTGCATTGGCTGCCTTGCAGTGCAAATAAAAATAATTATAAAAGGGCTCGCCGTCGGACAGAAGGTGAGCCCTTCTTTTTTTCGTTATGGATAATTATTTTGAAGAATTGAAGGGTGTTGCCATCACGGTGTGTGATAAGGAGGGCAACATATTGGACATGAATACCACATCTGCCAATGTGAACAGCCATGGGCAGAAGATTATCGGCAACAACCTGTTTGACTGCCATCCTCCACGTGCGGCTGCCATACTGAAGGATTTGCTGGAAAATGAGAAACTGAACGCCTATACCATCGAGAAGAAGGGCGTGAAGAAGCTGATTTATCAGGTGCCGTGGTATGAAAACGGTGAGTTCGGCGGATTGATAGAGTTGTCGCTGCCTATCCCGTTTGAGATGCCTCATTATGTTAGAGGTTAATGAATCGAATAGACCAGAAATAAGTATTTTGGATGAAACGTAAACAATTAGCCGCGTTGCTGGCTGTGATGCTTGTTACTTTCCAGTTGTTTGCCCAAGGGAAGATTTCAGGCAAGGTGTTTGACAGTAAGACAAGTTCGCCAGTGGAGTATGCCACGGTGGCAGTGCTGAACGCGAAGGATTCGAGTCTTGTCACTGGCACGGTGACAGAGAGCAATGGTTCATTCTCAGTAAAGGCTGCCTATGGTCGTTATTTGGTGCGAGTGTCGTTCATGGGGTACGACACCTATTTCTACCCCGACGCGGTGGTGCTAAACGACAAGCATCCGTCGCAGAATTTGGGAAAGATACAGATAGCTCCCGCAGCGATGATGATGGACGAAGTGACGGTGACAGCGGAACGCACGCTGGTGGAATACCAACTGGACAAGCGGGTGGTGAACGTGGATAAAAACTTGGTGTCGAGTGGCGGTACGGCTACTGATGTTTTGGAACAGGTGCCGAGTGTGTCAGTGGACAATGACGGAAATGTGTCGCTGCGCGGCTCGTCGAATGTGAAGGTGCTTATCAATGGCCGCCCCTACGAGCTGATGGGCAATGACCTAGAGACGCTGCTGGAACAGATACCCGCCAGTTCGGTGGAGAGCGTGGAGGTTATAACCAATCCTTCGGCAAAGTACGACCCCGAAGGTATGAGCGGCATCATTAATTTGAAATTGAAGGAAAAGACCTCCGGCGCGTTAGGGCTGAACGGTGTGGCAAACATCAATGTGGGCACGCCGCTGCCGTTCCTTATCCCAGATAGATTGCCTCAGGTGATTCCAACCACGATGGGAAGCATCAGTCTGAATTATACAACTGAGAAATATAATCTCTTTTTCACACTCGATGGGGGTATGCGAAGTCGTGGCAGCGTGTCGCATTCCAACATCCGGCGCATACGCAATGGTGTTGCGTGGAGCCATGACACGCTAGACCAATACAGCATACGTCGCAACTATATGGGTAGCATGAAGGTGGGTGGAGAGTACTATTTCAACGACAAGAACAGCCTGCTGTTTTCGTATCAGTTGCGCGGAGGTATGCGCAACAGAATGAGCCAAATACTCTCGACTGACCTGCTCAACGAGAACCATCTGCTTGACTACGTACAGGCGGACACCAACAACAACGCCAATGTGAACCATACGTTCAATTTGAGCTATGTTAAGAAGTTTGAGGAGAAAGACCGTGAATTGACAGCAGATGCTACTTTCTCGATGCGGCATGTGCAGGGTAGCGGTTTTCAAGAGCAGGTGTATGACAACTTGTTGGCGATATGGGACCACTACTATCTGCGTGAAACAGAGAGCGAGAACTACCATCAGGCACTTAATCTGAAGGTGAACTATGTGCACCCCTTTGCCGAGAGCTGGAAGCTGGAAACGGGTTATGAGGGAAGACTCGACTGGCCAAATCAGAACGCAATCTATTATCGCACAGAGTATGACCCATTGACTCACGAACTATACCGATACCACGACACGGTTTCGTCCACCCATTTCGGCTATACCCAGCAGACCCACGCTGTGTATGTGACCGTGGGAGGAAAGATAACCGAACAGCTGTCGGCACAGGCAGGGTTGAGAGAAGAATACTCATACTTGTTCGGCCATGACATCAACCATCCGGCTACCGACGCAGTCCACAAGGACTATTGGAAGCTGTATCCTACGATGCATGTGTCGTATGAGATTAATAAGAGTAACAGTATGCAGGCGAGCTATAGCCGCCGTGTGCGCCGTCCCCACATGTGGGACTTGAACCCCTATTTGGATGTGCGCGAAGGACAGGAGATGGGCTTTGGCAATCCCAATTTGGATCCCGAATTCACCAACGCCTTCGAGCTATCGTACAATCTGGGTCTTGACAAGTGGAATATATATACCTGCGCCTATTATCGCCAAACCAACAATATGATGACACGCTACGGCTATGTGTGGGATTCGGTGTCGCAGCAACGCTACTCGTGGTGGATGCCGTATAATCCACAATACGACGGCTATTGGGCTAGCACGTGGCAGAATTTGGACAAGGGCTACAATTATGGTTTGGAGCTGATAGTGGACTGGCAGATACTGAAATGGTGGAAATTGAATGTGAGCGTAAATGTATACAAGAGTGTCATTGAAGGTACCGCCCTGCTCGATAACAAACGGCAGGAGGCCCTGCAGGCAAGTGGCAAGTTCTCTTCCTTTATGACTTTGCCGCACGATTGGACGGTGCAGTTCTCGGGACAGTATTTTGCGCCGTGGCTCGATTTGCAAACCACTATGTTCCCCTCCTATTGGTGCGATTTGGCGGTGAAGAAGGATGTGCTGCAGAAACGTGGCACTATCAATCTGCGTGTAGGTGACGTGTTTGCTACGGGTGGATGGGGACACGAGACGCATACCGAGCAGTTGGACCGCCTTGTCCGCGCACGCCGTATATCGCCTACCGTGTCGGTCGGGTTCTCATGTAAGATTAATAACGGGCTTAGGCAGAAACCATCTACCGCTACTGACGAAGATGACGCGTCCGACAGCGAATATTAAACTACGTGACCATGAGGGTCGTCGAGAGGTCTTTGACATAGTGCGTAACCGCTATGTGGCACTGACACCTGAGGAGTGGGTACGACAACACGTCATACATTATTTGCATGAAGAGTTAGGCTACCCGTTGGAACTGATGCAGGTGGAAGGAGCCATCACGCTCAACGGCATGACCAGGCGATGTGATATAGTGGTGTATGACGAAACGGTGCGGCCGTTAATTATCGTAGAATGCAAGAACGAGTCTGTGCCACTAACACAGAAGGTGCTCGATCAGGCGTGTCGTTACAACCTGGTGTTGCAGGTTCCATATCTATGTCTGACCAACGGGGTGGGGCGGGTGTGTTGTAGAGTCGATTTTGCAGAAAAAAAGGTCGAAATAATACCAAAATTGCCAAACTATCATAAAAAAAGTTAAAAAATAGCCTCAAAAGGTGACGATTTTGGCATATTTGGAAGTATATAGCAAAACATGAAAAAATCCGCCCATGCGAGAAGCAGACAAACAAATGCTAGCCGACCACTATCTGGACCTTTACCAGATGGCGTTTTCGATTCTGCAGAACGAGACGGATTCGGAAGATGCTGTGCAGGAAGCTTTGGTAGTGACGATGTCACGCCAATTGTGGGGGGATCCATACAAGTATTGTATAGCTACGTTGCGGAAAATATGTGTAAAGATGAAGGTGAGAAACCGCGAGGTGCTGATGGACAATATGATGGACTTTCCTTCTCCAGAGTCGGATGTCAACAACAAACGGTTGCAGCGACTGAGAGAGCTGATGGACTTGCTGCCAAAGCGGATTAGAGAGATACTGTGTCTCTACTATGAGAAAGGATATTCCAAGGCAGAAATAGCTAAGCAGAAAGGGATATCCGTAACAATGGTGAAGAAACTATTTGACAGAGGACATGAAACATTGAAAAAGCAATTGATAGAAATGGAAATAAACGATAAAGATATATTTAAGCCATGAAGAATATAGAAACACTTCTTCGTCGCTATAAAGAAGGCGACCTAAATGCAGAAGAGTTGGACGAACTGAATCGGATGACTCATCGTGACCAGGTGTTGCAGGCTGCCAACATGCAAGTTAGGGCTATAAAACGCCGTCGTTATACAACAGTGGCAGGTATTGCAGCAGTGCTTTTGGTTACTAGTGTGATCTTTTTTGCACGACCTTCGGTTGACAGTCAGTTGGCAGAAATGCCGATAGTGGCTAAGGCTGATGTGCCTACGGTAGATGAGTCGGTGCCGAATGTGCCCATTGTTTCCACCCAATTGGAATCCAAACAAGTGGGAGGCTCGGTAGTGACAGAGACACGACAACCCGATACGGCCATCTTACTGCCCAAGCAGGGGCTGGTTCCCGTCGCGCCTATAGAGCAGATTGTCAGTGAAGAGATGGATGTGGAGCAGATGGAGCCCACAATTGTTTCAGACGATCCAATAGTGGCGTGCAACTCGCAGTGTTCACCAGATTCAGTCATTAACGACATTTGGAAATTCCTTCGTACCTAACAATTGACACTTGTTGCGTTATGAAAAGAATGCTTTTTTTGCTGCTACTGGTCTATGCCACTAGTGTTGTTGCTCAGACCGACTTGTACAACCGTTATTCGGGTCGTACCGATGTGCGAGTGGCTAGTGTCACCAATTTCACTCTTGATACAGGCATTACCGCCGACGTGACGCTGCTGGAGGCGATAGACGACCAGAGCTGGCAGTGGCTCTGCTCTACATTCGGTCTTGCCACACCTACTAAGGAGCAGGAGCAGCAGATAGCAGATGGGTGGGACGTGACCATGTTTACACAACGTAGCCGCCAAGACCCCACTAAGCCCGCGCCAGTAGTGGATGAGCACATAGACCAAAACAATTCCTGTTATCTGGGGGTTTCCTACCTCTCTCGCACGGTGTATATATTCTGTTGCAGCACCGAAAAACAGTCCGATGTAATTATAGCCTATTTGATACGTAAGATGAGCAGTGTGAGGAATCAATAAACATTGCTACGATGTTCTCCCGCCGATGCATAATAGGGTTACAGATGCTACTGGCATTTCTGCCATTGAAAGCTCAGACTCTGTATGGGTATGATTTCACTACAGGGGTAGATGCCACGAAATGGATTACGTTGACCAATCCCGACACAATTAGCAGATACATACAATCCGAAGACTACTCACCGCTGGTGGAAGTGGGTTTCCCGTTCAGGTTCTTTGGGACACGGATACATTCTATTTGTGTGCACAATTCGGGGCGAGTAATGTGTAATGAGGCTGTCTTTGGAGGTTTTAATACACTGAATTCATGGGCATATAGCCATACGAACTCTCTAATTGACATGTATGGCCATTTATCTCCCAGTCGGGTCAGCACAATGACGGTGTGCCAGACAGTGGGCACGCCTGGCAATAGGACATTTGTTTGTGAGATTTCGCGGAAAAATGTGTATTATTCAACAGTAGGAGCCCGCTATCAACTACAGCTAGAAGAGGGAACCAATGCGATGCGCTTAGTGTATGGTTCTAACACAGATACTAATACCCAAGTAATTGGAGAGATTGGCGTTACTGGAACAAATAGAAGGTATATTCGCATAACCCCGCTCTCCCACACAGCGTCGACAAGCGGGTCAATAATGAATATATCGAACTATGAAGCACTCATGTGGCCGGGTGATTATCGTTACTATCAGTTTGTTCCGAACTACTGTATGGGTGTGGATTGTGTGAACATCAGTCGTGTTGAAGAAACATCGGCAAGAGTGTCGTGGATGCCCATGAATGGCGATAGCTGCTATCTTGTCAGATATGGTAATGAGGATAGTGGCTATGTCGAGATTTCGACAATAGACACATTGGCAGACTTATTTGGCTTGCAAAGGAAGACTAGGTATGAGGTGCAAGTTCGAGTTGTTTGTAATGGTGGCGATACTAGCGATGCTGTCTCGACTTATTTTTATACGCTTATTCCAAGTTGTAGCAATATACCGTTCACCAGCCTTTGGGGCGATTTTGTAAAGTGCCGCACAGGTGTGTTCAACAATCCCTCTTTCAATGAAGCAGTAGTAGACAATGGCTATAATGATTTATGGGGGTCTCGACATACGGTTCATTTCGACACATCGGAGCGCGACTTGCAAACAGGTGGTTGGTTGCGTACCGTTCCTGTTGGACATTGTTCCTCGGTGCGCTTAGGCAATATGCAAGTTGGTGCACAGCAAGAGAGCATTACGTATACACTGCATGTGGACACAAATAACTACGATTTACTAATCTTGCGCTATGCCATTGTTGAGGAGCAACCCGGTCACTCTCTTAACGACCAGCCGCATGTTATATTCTCAATTACCGATTCGGCGGGCAATCTGACAGACTCATGCTATTATGCCAACTTTGTTTCAGGCGATTTCTCCGGATGGAATAATGCTTTACATGGTATTGTCTGGCGCGATTGGTCTGCTTTTGGTATCAGTTTGACAGAGTTTCATGGACAGAGAATAAAGGTGACTATATCCAATTATGATTGTGCTGCGGGTGCTCATTTCGGCTATACCTATTTTACTCTGGAGGGGGCTATGAAGAGGTTGTCATCTACTACATGCGGCAACAATGTCGAGAACACTTTCCGTGCTCCGCAGGGGTTCGATTATCGTTGGTATAATGCCACCGCCCCTTCGGTCACTCTCTCCACCACAGACACGTTGCATGTTACTACTGCGGGTGATTATTGTTGTCAGGCCTCTTACCAATTGCCTGGACGTAGTTGCAGCTATATCATGTCTATTCGGGCAGGAACTCGCTACCCTGTAGCACGCTTCACTTCTTCAATAATGGACAGTTGCGGTGCCGTCCGTCACTTTGTCAACCAGAGCGTGGTTGCCACCGATGCAGCACACAACAACCTCACCACCGAGCCCTGCGAAAGCTATCTGTGGCGCTTCAGTGACGGTACGGTGGACTCGTCCGACAATGTAACCCATACCTTTGGCAACGGCACCCACACCGTCACTCTTTTCGCTATGTTGGCAAACGGTTCTTGTGTTGATTCTTGCTCACAGACCTTCACAATAGGTATTCCAAGCGATACTATCTTTTATGCTCAATGCCAAGGCGAACCGTATTATGTGTTCGGAGGAGAACTAATAACCGAGACGGGTCGTTACTCTTATGTAGATAATTGCATGGAGCATATACTCTTCTATACTCAGTACACCCCCTCTATCATGCAGCTCACCGACACAATCTGTAGTGGCGACACGCTGTTGTTTGGTCAATACATCTGTGTTGATAGCGGCTTCTATACACAAGTGTATACCGACCAACATGGGTGTGACTCGACAGTGAATCTACAATTAAGTTGCATGCCGTCGTATCATTTCATGATAGCCGACACGCTTCCTGCTGGAGACGATTACGCTCTAAGCGACACCACCTTTATGGCTCCAGGCAGATACCTCTATATGATGCAAACCATCTATGGCTGCGACAGTTTGTTCGACATTCGTCTCAGTTGTTATGTGGAGAGAGATACCACCATTTGCTCCTCCAGTTTGCCATTCACATGGGATGGGCATACTTTTACTGTAGCGGGTACCCGTAAGGTCACTTATCCTAGCCAGGCAGGCACCGACAGCATTGTGACCTATACCCTGCATGTTCGTGAGCCGGCTGTGCCGCAGTGGACGCTTGACCAGAGTTGCGACTCGGGCCGTTATTTCATTGTCGAGGTAGGTGGTGGCTATCGTTACCAATGGTACACCGACATGGCCGACAATGGCATCGACGTGATTGTGTCGGACAGCCTTTATTACATTTATCCTTCGGCTCCTTCGGTCTATTTCCTACAGGCTGATTATGCAGAAGGCCTTTCCTGCCCTGCAATAGACAGCATCTATCTCAATCCTGCCGACCTATTGCCAGTATATATTGATTTCTCCGTCACACCAGAATACCCCACCACAGAAACCCCTACTGTTACTCTTCTTGACCAAAGTCAGAATATCCTTAGACGTGAATGGTATGTCAATGGGCTTCTACAGCGCCAAACTGCTGCTCAGATAGAGTGTAGTGTTCCTTTTTCAAGTGACTCAATGGAGGTGTGTTTGGTCGGTTATCGCACACTTTGTTATCAGTCGCTGTGTAAATCTATTCCCATCGAACAGCGAGCCATTTACTTCCCCAATATATTCACTCCCGATGGTGATATCAACAACCGTTTCACCGCCATCGGCGTAGGTATCGCCGAGTTCGAGATGTGGGTATATGACCGTCGTGGCGCGCTGATGTTCCACACCACTGAAATACAACCGGGCTGGGACGGCACCAGCAATGGCATCAAGTGCCGCCAAGAGGCGTATGCCTACACCTGCCGCTATCGCCTCAAACAGGAGCAAGGCTATCAAAACCACACTGGCACAGTCCTATTGCTGCGGTAGGCCGTTGCACAATATTTCCCCCAATTCTCCGTTATGTAATAAAAGTTCTAGTCATGACCCTTCGCCGATGCATCGTAATGCTGATGTTGGTGCTGGCAGTTCTGTCGGCAAGGTCGCAGTCGTTGCATGGGTATAGTTTTTCTACAGGTGTTAGTGCCTCCAAGTGGATTACATTGACCAATCCCGACACCATCAGGACATTTAATAATAGTGACGTGTTCTCGCCCTTGGTGGAATTGGACTTTCCTTTTGGATTCTTTGGGTCACGTGTCCATTCACTCAGCGTGTCCAAGACTGGAATGATAGCATGTAACAGAACCTATACGGCTCAAATACCCCTTCAAATCTCATTAGCCCGATTGAGTCAAACCTATCCTGACCCACTCATTTTCATCAATGGGCAATCAGATAATACAAGTACAATGGCCGTATGGCAAACTGTGGGTATCCCGGGCAATAGAACCATGGTGTGTGAGATAACACGGAGACTCGACAGTGACACTACAGCCGAATCACACTTTCAATTTCAGGTGGACGAGAGCACCTCGACCATCCGTTTTGTATATAGTACCCACACCGACAGTGGTAATCAAATGAGGGCGTCTGGGAAGATTGGATTCACAGGGAACTATTCTAAATATATCAGTATTTCGCCAATTTCGCACATGGCTTCGTCTAGCGATGTCTCCCCCAATGGCTTATTATCATGGCCGGGCAACTATCGCTACTACCAGTTTACGCCCACCTGTACCGATGTGCTAAACATTAGAATCAGCCACGTGAGCCATAATTCGGCAAGAATAACCTGGTCGCCTTTCTCACAGTCGTCTTTGGGTAATGTCAATTACTATATAGTTCGTTACGGCAGACCGGGCGAAGCCAATACAGAACAGGTGGTATGGGACACGTCAATTAGTATAACAGGGTTGCAGAGTAGTACGCTGTATAATGTCCAGGTAGTCACCCTATGTAGGAATGGCCAGACTAGCGATACGGTGCCTATTCATTTTAGAACAGTGTTCCCAAGTTGCAGCAACATTCCATTCACGTCACTATGGGACGATTTCGTGGAATGCCGAACAGGCTCATTCACCATGCCGTCTACTCAGGTGGGGGTGGTTGATAGTGGCTATCAGTCTGACATGTCTCGTCATACGGTGCATTTTGATACAGCGGAACGCGATGCAAATACTGGCTATCAATTGCGCACCATCCCTATCGGACATTGCTCTTCTGTGCGGTTGGGCAACACCCGTATAGGGAGTGAGCAGGAGAGTGTCACGTACACCCTACAGGTCGACACAAATAATTATGACCTGCTCTTGCTTCGGTATGCTATTGTCGCCCAGAATCCAAACCATAGGATAGACCTACAGCCTCATGCCCTTTTCACTGTTTCCGACTCGGTCGACAGCCTTATAGGACCGTGCTATAGTGCCAACTTTATTCCGGGTTCGCTGACTGGATGGATTCCGGCAGACGATCTCACTGTGTGGCGCGATTGGTCTGTTTATGGAATGGCATTGTCTGATTTTCATGGCCAAACTATCCGAGTGACCATCTCCAATTTCGATTGTGGAGGAGATAATCACTGGGGGTATCTCTATTTCACTTTAGAAGGATTCTCAAAACGACTGATATCCACTGTCTGCGGTTCCAATACCGAAAATACCTTCTATGCCCCTCAGGGGTTTGACTACCGATGGTACAAGGCAGACAACCCTTCCGTTACATTGTCAACAAGTGATTCGTTGCATGTCACAACATCTGGGTTGTATTATTGTCAGGCGACTTATCAACTTGCTGACAACAGTTGCAGCTTCACTATGGCCACTTATGCAGGAATGCGTTATCCTGTAGCACGTTTCTCATCTTTTATTGACGACAGTTGTGGTGCCGTCTGCCATTTTGTTAACCAGAGTGTGGTCGCCACCGACTCGGCTCATACCCAGCTCACCTCTGAGCCTTGCGAACGCTATCTATGGCGCTTCAGTGATGGGACAACGGACTCTGCCATCAATCTGACACACACATTCGGCAACGGTACCCATACCGTAACGCTCATTGCCATGTTGGCCAATGGCTCTTGTATGGATTCGGTCTCGCAAACCTTCACGGTCGACATCCCGAGCGATACAACCTATGTGTCTGCCTGTTGGGGCACCCCGTATCAGTTTGGAGACATGGTCGTTACAGAGACGGGGCAGTATTCCTATGTGGATAGCTGCGTCGAACACATTCTCAATTATACCGCATTGTCAAGCGCACCGACTACTATTTTTGATACTATCTGTATGGGCGACACTCTATTCTGGGGCGATTTGGCCTTTTTCGTTGAAGGGACTTACACCTTGTCGCTGGTAAACCCCAATGGGTGTGATTCTATTGTCAATCTGCAACTAAACTGTCAACCTTCGTATCGTATTGAAGTGGGTGACACACTCCCCGTCGGAGCCCAATACTCGATAGGCGACACGGTCGTCACAGCCCCATGCCGGTGCGCATACAGAATGTCCAGTGGGTATGGTTGTGATAGTGTGCTGGATATCCGACTCAGTTGTGTCACCAATAAGGATACTACCATCTGTACGTCCAGCCTCCCATTTGTATGGGACTCTTTGATATTCAATGGAGCCGGCCATCGCCAGCTTTCTTATATTAATCAAGCAGGTACAGACAGCATCGTCACCTACACCTTGCGTGTGCGCGAAATGCCGCACCCACAAATAACCATAGAGCAAAGTTGCGACTCGGACCGCTATTTCATTGTCGAGGCAGGAGGTGGCTACCATTACATCTGGCATACAGATAGTACTGCTGGCGTGATTGATACAATTGTCACAGATAGTCTCTATTATATTCATGCTATCGACCCCGCATATTATTATGTACAGATAGATTACCCCGATGCCCCTTCATGTCCCACAGTCGACAGCTTTTATCTAGACTCTTCGGCGTTCCAGCCTATGGTTGTGGATTTTTCCATCTATCCCGAGAATCCTTCGTCGGAGAACCTCATCATCACCCTCACCGACCTGAGTCAGAATATGCTCAACCGTGAGTGGTACGTGAATGGGCAGTTGTGGCCGGAATCAGGTACAACTATTACAGTGGACCTTTCCCTCTCCGATGACTCGATTGAAGTCTGTTTGGTCAGGTATCGCAAATTCTGTCAATTGTCTGTTTGTAAAAAGGTTGGTGTCGAATGGCAGTCCATATACTTCCCCAATGCCTTTACCCCTGATGGCGATGTCAACAACCGTTTTACCGCTGTCGGATGGGGCATTGCAGAGTTCGAGATGTGGGTATACGACCGCCGTGGTGCACTGATGTACCACTCCACCGATTTGCAACAAGGCTGGGACGGCATCAGCAATGGTGTCAAATGCCGACAAGAGGTGTATACCTATAGGTGCCGCTATCGCCTTAAACATGATCAAGGTTATCAGAGCCACACGGGCACCGTCCTATTGCTGCGGTAGATGTGCCACACAATATTTCTCCGAACTCTCCGTTATAGAGAAAAATTAATGCAAATGAGGAAGTGGATAGTTCTATTTCTATTGTTGTTCGTTGTAGAGACGTTTGTCTTTGCACAAGTTGATACGACCGATGACCCGCTCATATTTACCCCCGTAGATGTTGATGCGGAATTCCCCGGCGGATTGGAGGAGCTGATAATGTTCGTCTGTATGAATGTGGAGTACCCAGAGCAGGCTCGCAAAGCAAATGTCGAGGGCACAGTCTATGCTTCATTTTGCATCGATAGGGACGGCTCGGTGTCCAATATCACAATCTTGAGGGATATAGGTTACGGCTGCGGCGATGCAGTGGTAAAAATGCTGCAGTCAATGCCTCGATGGAAACCCGCGAAGGTCAGGGGTAAGAATGTCAGATCTGAGTTCAACCTGCCTGTCACCTTTACTCTCTCTGATGACGAGGACATTGAACCTAAGGAAGAACGTTGCCGCGCTCAGGCTCAACTCTATAGTAAGTCAGTTCCACAAGATGAGTGAACATACCTGCCATTTTGAGAAACTGCCACTCAAGGTTCAACCCTCCCTATGGGGACCAGAGGTCTATGCTTTCGAGCGTCTGCTCCAGCACCTCTCTCTTTTGTTCAAAGGACAGAAGATGGCAGGGCGAAAGCTCATCCGCCGCTGCCGCACCTGTGGACAGTACCAAATCGAATGTCCTTATTGCCACCATTCTTTCGAGTCGGACATTCTTACAGTGAAGATGACGTGCCCTTCCTGTCAGAAGGAGTTTCAAACCTTGTATGAAGATAATTGGTTTTGACTATGATACTAATAAGAAAGTTGTTGATACTATGCGCTGTATGTCTCCTCTCCTCATGCGGTCGTAGTTGGTATGAAGTGCGAGATATGGAGCAGTTGCTCGATGCCCACTTGATGGGTAAGGTCAAGTTCGTTGACCGACAGGAGCAATGGATAGATTTCATTGGCGATGGTGAGAAGGTAGTGCTCTTTAATGTGCTGGATGCTACTGCGCTGAGCCCCTCAACCCATACGATGCTGCCCTACGATAGCGCAACGGTAGAGCAGCGTTTTTCCCAGAGCCCCCTCTATCCCCATTTGAAACATACCGCTGGCTATTATATCGACAAGCAAGAGGACGACCAACTGCGGTACCTCTTCTATGATACGGCGGGCAGTCGCCTTGTGTATTATCTTAGCATAATGTGATATGAAAAGATTGTTTTTGATAGGTGCAATGATTTGTGCCATAGGTTTTGCCTGTTCCTGCAATGGGGGGCTAGATGGTTCCGAACAGAAGGATTCGTCAGCACAGAAGACTCGTCAATTTGATTGGGAAGGATTGTATCGCAGTTCAGAAGGAACAGTTGAACAAGTATTAAAGGCCAGTGTGTTAGGTGACGAGATGTTTTTCAAATATGCTGTTGTCGCGAATAGCGACAGCCTCTGCTATGCGTTGTCGGGAAGGGCGATTCTGAAGGTTGGCGACTTGGAGTGGGATGACGACGACAATGGGGTTGCCTATGCGGTGGACGAGTATGTCTACGACAGTGCTTGTTACATGGCCATTAGGATTGAAGCCGACAGCCACAGGCGGGCAAGGATTGTCACCGACGATGAACGGGTGTGGAAACTCATAGGAGAGAATGCCACTACGATGATGCTCATGAAGTAAACGAATCTAACTGCTGTATGGAACCGTTATTCTGTATCAGAAGTAAACATACTGAGAATGAATATGTGCGCTTCAACCGTGAGTTGATTGCCCGACACAGGAGCCATTGGGTAATAATCGTCCTTCTTGGCTTGTTTGGCATATCGTTTATTGCTGTAGACATCCACAATAGGGGACAAGTGGTGACGGGTATTGTAATGGTATCTCTGTCGCTCTTTTTGACTTGGTGGTTCACTCTTGGGTTTGCCCATCGTGCGAAGAGGCTTTATGCCAACGATAAGGTGGTTCAAGACTTGGAGTTCGAACTCAAGTTCTACGATGACCATCTCGAACTGATTGAGCCCAATGGCTATTCTTCAATGAACTACGGCAAGCTTCATAGGATTTATCTGACCAAGTCCAGTGTCTGTCTCATGCGTTCTCTGACGTTAGGTTTTTTTGTCCCGCTGGCAGATTGCCCGCAGGGGTTCGTCGATTTCATCGAGAAAATCAAGGAGGATTATAGTCTCTAACTAAAGTTTGACAAGTCGTTTTTTGCTCTAGGAGACTTCTAAAAACACCCCGTAGGGGTTTCCGTTTAATAGAAAACGTATTGATTAACAACATTTATACCCCGTAGGGGTTTTCGTTTAATCCATTTTTTAGAAGTCCCCTCTAGTTCTATATCGCAATCGCATACGGTTTTGGCGAGGCTGGGACTCTCTGTTTGCGGATACCTACGGCCTGAAAGGCCAAAAAGCAAATAGCCTAGGGCATCGCCCTAGGTATGGGAGGACGTGTTACCAACGCCCTGCAAGGGCATAATAATCACGCTTTTGCCCTTGCAGGGCGTTAGCCGCATACACCATACACCCAAGGCGTTGCCTTGGGCTACAGGGGTTTTGGCCTTGCAGGCCGTTTTGACGAGTAATCCATCATAAGCGTATTTGTACCCGCATCTACTTGTCAAACTTTAGTCTCTAATTAATTATAGGCAACCTCTAAAACAGCCCGTCAGGGCTTAAACTCATCTAGCCCAATGGCAACGCCTTGGGGAAACCAACGAATTACAAATAACGCCCTGAAATAAAGTAACCTCTAACAATCGCCCTGGAAGGGCATAAACATATCTAGCCCAATGGCAACGCCTTGGGAAACCAACGAATTGCAAATGGCTCTTATGCTATATTTGACTGATTTTTCAACAGCATCGAAGATGCTGAATCTTAATAACCCCATACAAGAAACCGTTAGGTTTCGCAGTGTGGGGTCAGGTATAACCCTACTACTCAGCGTCCCGAAGGGACGCGACATTTGTGAATGTAGGAGAAAATCAGTCATATGTTATATTAGAGCGTTACAAATAACGCCCTGTAAGGGCAAAACCTTAACCCCCAATTGTATAACCTATTTTAGGCGACTACTATTAATCACCCCATCGGGGTGAGACTATTAATAACGTTGCGGAAGTCGAGAGCAGAACCGAACTTGTTCGAGCTATGCCGAGATGAAGCAACGTCTCGAAGAAACACGGTACAAGCAATGTACGGTGTCGCGACCGAATGGGAGCAACACGTACATTGCGCAGTGCCGTGACACTCAGATATCAAGGAATTGCGTCCCGAAGGGACGCGACATATATCCACAAGAGGATTCTATTTATCAAGAATTAGAGAATTGGAGAATTTGTAAATTGCATGCAATCAGATGTTAGAGCTTAGAGTTATTTGGGTGCGGCAGCAATTTTTCAATTTTCAATTTTCAATTCTCAATTATTAAACAAACTGTATCTCTTTCAATTGGCACGACAGCCGTTCCCCCTTGTCGGTGACGAGCTGTAGGTGCCCGTATCTGTTCACGTCCAGTAGGGTGGCGGTAATTGTCTGCCCTTGATAGCCATATTGGGCTTCTACTCCCCGTCTGAGCAGCAGGTTCAGGTAAGGCTCGTCGAGTGTGCCGATAGGGTTGTCTCGCAACTCGTTATATCGGTGGGCGATGCAGTCCAGCATCTTCTCCAAAGTTTCGTCCAACGGCCATTCCTGTCCAGTGAGTAAGCCAAGCGAGGTGGGGTTTGGTACCCACTCGGGGAAGTCTATTTGATTTACATTCAGTCCTATGCCCACCACGCTGGCGGCTATCTGTCCGCCTGCTATGCGGTGGGTTATCAGTATGCCGCAAATCTTCCTCTCGTCCACGTATATGTCGTTAGGCCACTTGATGCGCACCCGCCTTTCCCCCTCCTTGATTAGTGGCATCAGGTAGTCCGCAATGCCCAGCGACACCGCCTTCGTCAGCTGATACTGGTCGGCGATGGGCAGCCACGTGGGCTTCAGTACTAGGCTGAAAGTAAGGTTCTTGCCTGGCTCTGCCTCCCAATGATTCCCCCGTTGTCCGATGCCGGCGGTCTGTGTGCGGGCAACAATAACGGTGAACTCCTCAGTCTCTGAGAGATTGAGGAGTTCGCAATATTGGTTGGTCGAAGGTAGGGTGTCGAACTTCTCTATCTTCATCCCGTCCGACCTATACGGTCATAATCTCCTTCTCTTTGGCAGCGAATATCTTGTCACACTCGCCGATGAACTTGTCGGTAACATCCTGTATCTCTTTCTCCACCTGCTTCACCTCGTCTTCGGGCACCGACTTGTCTTTCAGTTTCTTCACCTTGTCCATCACGTTGCGGCGGGCGTTGCGGATGTTCACCT
>CAMZFW010000043.1 GCA_947306225.1 uncultured Bacteroidales bacterium | reverse complement strand
GTCCAGTTGTATTGCTGCTGCCAGCCCCAGTCTTCCCAGCCGTTTTTCACCTCGTTGTTGCCGCACCACACCACTACGCAGGGGTGCCGAGCGATGCGGCGCACCTGCTGCTCGGCCTCAATCATCACATTGTTGAGGAAATCGGTGTCGGAAGGGTAGAGGGCGCAGCTGAAGTTGAAGTCCTGCCACACCATGATGCCCAACGAGTCGCACAGGTCGTAGAAATAGTCGGGCTCATAGATTCCGCCACCCCATACGCGCAGCATGTTGAAATTTGCCTCCTTGGCCGAGGTGAGCAAATAACGGTAACGCTCCTTCATGGCGGGTGTCAAGATGGGGAACGAGTGGCAGGGTATCCAGTTGGCACCTTTGGCAAAGAGGGGTTTGCCGTTCTTGTAAAAGGTGAACGACTGTCCGATAGAGTCTTTCTCCTGCCGCAGCTCCACGTTCCAAGAGTGGGGCTTGTCCGTTGGTGCTTCGGGCAGTTGTCGGTTGTAGCATTCCAACCTTACCGAGCCAAGGATGCCCACGGTGCTCAGTTTCGGACCCCAGTCCCATCCCAGCATATAGGGGGCCATGCGGCTCATGGCGCGGTGGTCGGGCAGGTCATATTCCATGTCGGGACACGGGTAGCCGTCCTCCTCGCACACCTCAGTGGCGAAATGGCCCTCGTTGTTGATTTCGATGGGGTAGAAGGTTATCTCCAGCAGGGTGCTGTCGTCCATGTCGGGCAGCATGTTGCCTTCCATCAGCACGTCGAACAGGCACACGCGGTATTCGCGGAACATGTTGTTACACGTTATTGCATGTCGCTGAAAAGGTGTTCCGTCCACCGTCCCCTTCATCCATACGTCGCAATAGGTAACTCCTTGTAGCACCAGTTCGCAATGCTCATACCCCGCCCACATGTCGCGGGTGATGACGGTGTGGTATTTCCAATCCCGTTCGCTCACCCACTGCACCGAATCTTCATTGGTGCCGTAGAAGGGGTCGGGGATGATGCCGTGCGCCATCAGGTCGGTGTGTATGCAGCCCGGCGCAGTGGCGTCCAGCCACTTGTCGTTGTATTCAAACTGCCAGTCGGTCAGTTCCACTTGTTTGATACTTCTGTTGCAGCCAGTCAGCAGCACCAGCAGGATGGTAAGAATATAGATACTCCTTCTCATATCATTCTGTTTTCATAAATGCAAAAAACACGGCTAGGATGATACATCCGAATGCCACCAAATGGTTCCAGCGAATGGGCTCGCTCTTGAATACTAGTGCCACAATCAGCGTGAATACCGTTAGCGACACCCCCTCCTGTATTATCTTCAACTGCATCAACGAGAAGGGTCCGCCCGTTATTTGCGAGCCGACGCGGTTGGCGGGTATCATAAAGCAATATTCAAACAATGCCATGCCCCACGACAGCAGGATGATGGCTATCAGCGGCCAGTCGGTAATCAGTTTCATCTGCTGCAATTTCAAGTTGCCATACCAGGCAAACGTCATGAACACGTTCGAGCAGATGAGCATCAATATGGTTAGTAATCCTCGTGACATTATAAATTAATTGAAAATTGAAAATTGAAAGTTGAAAATTGGCTGTCGCAGGCAAAATACTCAAACAATTAGACAATCAAGCAATCACCTTCTTACTTCCCGGATTAGTTCGCTCCATACGGCGTTGCAGGTTCTTTCGATGGTTTGGGCTCTGCGGTCGCCGAATTTTAGGTGTTTGGTGGTCACTCCGTCAGGTCCAGCCACGGCTATCCACACCGTGCCGACAGGCTTTTCGGGTGTGCCGCCTCCGGGGCCTGCAATGCCTGTCGTAGCCACGGCATAGTCGGCACCCAGCCGTTCGCGAGCCCCTGCCGCCATCTCGCGTACAGTCTCCTCGCTCACAGCCCCGTGTGCCGATAAGGTCTCATGTCTTACACCTAGGGCACATTCCTTCACCTCGTTGCTGTACGCCACCACGCCGCCACGGAAGTATTCCGAAGCACCTGCCATGGCAGTCAACTGGTGTGCCAGCGTGCCGCCCGTGCAGCTCTCGGCGGTGGCAAGGGTCTTGCCCGCCTTCTTCATGGTGTACGCCACTAACTCGGGCAAGGTTTCGAAATTATTTGTCAGCGGCGACTCGCCGTCCTCACCTACTATATATTCTCCCGCAATGGGGTAGAGGCTTTTCACGGCCTCGGCAATCTGTCGCTCCAGCTGCGGGCGTTCGTCATGGCCGCCACGGGCAGTCAGCCTTAGTTTCAGCATACCTGCCTGAGGCAGGTATGCCAGCCTTATGCTCTTAGGCAGTGCCAGCTCCCACGGCTCAATCAAGTCGCTCAAGAACGACTCGCCGATGCCCTGCACCAGAATGTTCTTATTGATGATTTGGTCGGTGCGGAAGTGGCGTTGCAAGCGGGGGATAATCTCCGTCTCCATCAGGTTCACCATCTCAAACGGCACGCCGGGCAACGACACCACCACTTTGTTTAATTGAGAATTGAGAATTGAGAATTGAGCTGGCGTGTCGCCAGAGACGTTCAATGCTGTCGCACCCGTCCCCTCTTTAGAGGGGTGGTCGAAGACCGGGGTATGTTTATTTTCAATTTTCAATTTTCCATTTTCAATTTCAAATTGAAACCACATGCAGGGAGCCGTGCCCAGCACATTGTTAATCATCGTGCAGCATCGTGGCACCCATGCCTGCTGGCGGTTGATGGGGGTGAGCTCGTAGCCTCGCGAGTCGAAGATACGTTTCACGTTCGCCAACGCCTCCTCATTCTCGTACAGCTCGCTGTCGAACAACTCGCATAGCGTCTTCTTCGTGATGTCGTCCTTCGTCGGTCCCAGCCCGCCGGTCATCAGCACCACGTCGCTCTTCTCGATGCAGTGGCGGATGTAATATTTGATGTCGTCGGCGTTGTCGCCTATCACGTATGTGCCGCAAACGTCGATGCCTGCCGCCACCAACATCTGTGCCATGCGGTTGGCGTTCGTATTGACAACCTGTCCGATAAGCAGCTCGTCGCCTATGTTAAGTATCGTTGCTTTCATGCTGCAAAATTACATTTTTTTTATGACATGATGAAAAAATATCTCCGAATGGATAGGTCACGTTGTGAAGTCGGTTTCCCTTATGTCGTCCGTCGCTCCACCTCCGCCCAATAGAGTGGAAGCAGAGCGAAGGCAGAGTGGAGACATGCTGGAGTTAGAAATGAGTGATGTTGTCATTGTAGTTATACCCAAAAAGACAAAAATCAGGGTGCCACTTTTGCAAAAAAAAGTGGCACTAAAAGGCACCCGATTACAATTACAATAACAATAGGTGGGCGTACATTATCATTTATCCCGGACGCTAATAACCTTTTTTTCTTTCCATGTCGGGAAAAAGTTGTATTTTTGCAAATTGAAAGGAGTTTATTATGGATACTATAGAATGTACAACAGATCCTGTCGCAAAAGTGTTGATTCATGCGCCGTCACCGTCACGTGATGTACATGAAAAAATGACTAAAACGCCAGAAAGTGAACTGATGACGGTGGAGGAATACTTCGGCATATTAAGAAAGAGAGTGAACGAGTATTATGACAACCTATAAGGCATGGTATCTTATAATAAGCGGTGTGTATATGTTTTCCATATAGAAGCAGATACGGTCATCGTTGACCGCATTCTTCCTTCAAAAATGATAACAAAATAATCATTACTAACAAAACCGAGCATGGCACTTACATAATGTGCTAAATGCCTATTTTTTTGCTCTATTCCCTGCTGGCTTTTTGGCTGGCAGGATTTTTTTTCTTTCCATGTCGGGAAAAAGTTGTAATTTTGCACCGTCAAACACCCCGAAGCCCGCAAGGGTGAGGGGTGGGCGACAGGACATATAGATAAGACGTTGTAACGGCGTTTATCTGCGGCTATTCTGAACTTCGCAACTTCTGAACTTAACTCCGCAATAACGCAATGTTCAATGTCCATGGTTGGGCATATAGTGTTCTACTATATACCGTCAGCGTGGGCTTCGGCATTGCTTATTCTGAGTTAAGGGCAATGCGAAGGCCTAGAATAGCGGGATAAGCAAAGTGGCAGATTCCCGCGCTCTTTTTTATGTCTGTTTATTATATTTTGAGGTGTTCTACGGGAATCAACACCTACATAAAGGTTGCGCCCGACACGTATAGGGATAGTATAATGAATTTCAATAATAACCCAAAAAATTCTATTCGAAAAGTTAACAGAAAGTCATGTGGAGACTTCAACAAACTGACAGGAACACTAAACCATATTTCCGAAGTACAAGAGATTCTCGCTCCTCTTGCAAATAGGTATTTAAGTGCAATAGGACAACAGATTGATGTTGATGGTTCTGATATTGGCTATCAGAACGCATCGTATCTTTATACCACACTTGAAGATTATCAAACTATTACTGGGGAACAAATAGTAGCATGGCAGTATAGGAAAAAACCATCTGGTACTTGGGGAAAGTTGAACTTCAGCACAATGAATGCTCTTGAAAGAGCCATTGTAGAGAATAATATATGTGCAATAGGGACATTAAAATTTGAAAACGGACAAATGAAAGAAGAATTTTTAAAAGATCTTCGTGAGCGTGTAAAACCAAAAGATGAAAATGAGTTCAAAAGAGATTTGGAAACATTAAAAGAATCAGCCAAAAGACATGCAGTTTGTTTGCAAAAGACAAACGCAATAAATAGTACGGTCACTTTTGACTCTCAATTGAATACGGCAACTGGCTGGATTATTAATATCAAGAGCAGGGTATTAAAAAAGGGAAGAAATATTATATTTATGTCCCCCGAACTTACTATCCATCCAAAAGAAAAGAGAATTAAAAAAAGTAAATGAACATGAAATGATTATTTCTATTATTGACCTTGAAGATGATAGCAAAAAGGGGCATTAGCTTATCATTTTTGTGCAGTCGCTCCAAGTGGTCAGACAATTTACTATAATTCAAGTTTCGCAAGTGTTTAGAGTCTATAAATGTTTGATTTTTTGTACTTAATATTCAAAGGTACTTTGTGTTTCCCAAAAAATAAACTAAAACAATGATGTTTTCGCAGCGAGATAATAATCCAAATTCACACAATAAATGTCTAAATGGCATTATAAATCAGAGTACTAATCCACTTCAAAAGTTCAATACTTAATATCGATGGTGCATATAATGAACAATATGCCATATTCCTACGTTAATTCTATAAATAATACAATAATCCCATGAAAAAAGTGTTATTCATTACAGTTTTATTATTACTAGTATGCAGAAATGTGTCTGCATACGACTATGACTTTAGTGCTGTTGCCCCAACTGGGCAGACTCTCTACTACAAGTTTCTTTCAGCTAGTACTGTGCAAGTGACTTATCCATATCATGAATGTATGCCATATAGTAGTGGTGGATATGATACCAATCAATGCAACTATTACGGATTTGGCAGTACTGGCGACTATTTTATGAGGCCGTGTGGTTGTTTAATAATTCCCAGCAGTGTCATCTATGATGGGCAAACGTATACGGTAGTGTCAATCCGACATCATGCGTTTGCTCATTGTCATAGATTATCTTCTGTCACTATTCCCAGCACTATTACATCTATTGAGCACTTTGCGTTTAACCAGTGCGATAGCCTTACGTCTGTCACAATTCCAACTTCAGTAACAGCCATAGGCGGATCTGCTTTTCGAGGTTGCAGAAGAATGGTGTCAGTCATTATCCCCAATTCGATCTCAACTATAAGTAGTGCTATGTTTTCTGGATGTCTGGGGTTAATGTCAGTTACAATACCCAGCTCGGTTACGACTATTAGAAATTCCGCATTCAGAGGTTGCGTTGGGTTGTCGTCACTTCCGAGTTTCACTTCCGTCACAACAATAGGGCAATCAGCATTTCAAAATTGTAGTGGGTTGGTATCACTTAATATTCCTAATTCGGTAGATACGATTGGACCATCAGCTTTCCAAGGATGTGTCGGATTGTCATCTCTCAATATTCCAAACACAGTCACTTGTATTGGTAATTCTGCTTTTCGCGATTGTAGTGGACTGACCTCAATAGCGATTGGGAATTCTATCGACACAATTAGCCAATCAGCCTTCTTGGGATGTAGTGGTGTGACATCAATAAGTATTCCAAACAATGTCACAAATATCTGTGATTCTGCTTTCTATAATTGTAACGGCTTGACAGCTATTACCATTGGAGATTCTGTAATCGCCATAGGTTCATCTGCTTTTTACGGATGTAGCGGATTGACCTCTCTCATAATTCCTAATTCTGTTGTCACAATTGGTAATTCGGTTTTTGCTAATTGTAGTGGATTGACCAGTCTTGCCATTGGCAGCTCAATTGGAACAATAAGCCAATCTGCTTTCTCTGGTTGCAGTGGGCTGACATCGCTCACTATTCCAAACACTGTTTCCAGAATTGATGATTGGGCTTTTTCTGGTTGTAGTGGGTTGACATCTCTCACTATTCCAAATAATGTCTCTATGATTGGAAGTTCGGCTTTTAGTGGTTGCAGTGGATTGTTAACTCTTACTATAGGCAAATCTGTTGTCTCAATTGGCTCTAAAGCTTTTGATGGATGTAGTTCCTTGACAACGTTGAATTATAATGCGGATAGTATTGCTTCTATGTCTAGAGATAGCGGACATCCATTTTATAATAATCGTAGATTTCTCAATGTATCAACGGTTAATATTGGTAATAATGTAAAAGTAATACCAGAGAATTTATGCTATCCGCTTTGGCGTTTATCCTCTTTGACAATAGGAGATTCAGTTATCAAAATAGGATCTGGTGCATTTAATTTTTGTGATAGTCTGACAGTTGTCACAATCCCCAAATCTGTCACTTATATCGGGAATGGTGCTTTTTGTTATTGTAGTGGACTTACAACAGTGAATTACAATGCAATTAATTGTACATTTGCAGGAAATAGTGGTGAATATACTAGGGTCTTTGGTAATTGTACAAACCTGTCGACAGTGAACTTTGGAGATAGTGTGGCAATTATACCCCCTTATTTGTTCTATGCTTGTAGTTCACTACAATCTGTTAATATTCCCAATTCTGTCATATCTATCAAAAATCATGCATTCTATAATTGTAATGGATTGATGAATATAACCTTGGGCAATAATGTAGACACAATTGAACGATATGCATTTGGTAATTGCAGAGAACTGACTTCCATTACCATTCCCAATTCTGTTTCTACTATTGGCAATGGGGCTTTTTCAGGTTGTAGTGGGCTAACGACCCTTACTATTCCCGATGCTGTTACGTCTGTAGGTAATTCTGCTTTTAGCAATTGTCTTGGAATTGCATCTCTCACAATAGGGAATTCTGTTTCAGAGATAGGCGATTCTGCTTTTTTCAATTGTAGTGGGTTTACGAGTATTACTATTCCCAACACAGTCACTTTTATTGGTGATTTAGCTTTTAACCAGTGTAGCGGATTGGAGACTATGAATTTCAATGCGATGAATTGTGCGTATGCAGGTAGTAGTGTTAGCAAGAGGGCTTTCTATAATTGTAGCAATATTTCTGCTATTGATTTTGGCGATAGTGTGACATCAATTCCTTCTTTTTTGGGATATGGATGTGGCAGGATATCATCTGTTACTATTCCTAACACGGTCACGTCTATAGGGAGTTCTGCTTTTCAAGGATGCATTGGACTCACTTCTATCAATATTCCGAATTCAACTAATTCTATTGGAACCTCTGCTTTTCAAGGATGTGACCATATCACAAATATCACTTTGGGTACAGGCTTGGATACAATAAAGGATGGTGCATTCAGAGGCTGCACACAGGTGGTAAGGATGACTTCGAAATCGGAGAATCCACCTACGGCGTATGTCAACACGTTTAATGGGTTGAGCGATGATGTCGTCCTTGATGTCCCTTGTGATGCCGCAAATGCATACGAAAATGCTGCCTATTGGTTTAGATTTAATATCCAAGAGGATTTGGTGTACGATTTCTCGGCTACGAGTAGCAACCCAGCACGCGGCACGGTTACAATTGTCACCGAGCCGACTTGCGACTATAGGGAGGCGCAGGTGCAGGCCAATGCCTATCATGGCTACCATTTTGACCATTGGAGTGACGGGAATACTGATAATCCTCGGTATATTGTGGTGATGCAAGATACCCACCTGGTGGCTTATTTCGCTTCGGACAATGGGGAGGATGAGGGCATTGAGGAGACAACAGAAGCAGGTGCCAAACTCTATCAGCGCAACGGTCAGATTGTGGTGGAAGGTGCAGAGGGCTACCCTGTGTACCTTTACGACGTGGTGGGACGGCTGTTGGCAACCAAACGTGAGGCCGCGCAGGAGATGCTTTTAGACGTGCCTGCTTCGGGTGCCTATCTCGTCAAGATAGGCGATACACCAGCACGGAGGATAGTGGTGAGACGGTAAGGGAATCTTACAGCCCCGCCCTCGAGCTTGCTCGGGGTCGGGATTTGGGTATGAGACTCAATAACAGAGTCTACAGCAGTTAGGGTTGTGCTATTAGATTCAACTGCAAATGAAAGTTCACAAAGTTGTGGTCCACAAAGTTGTGAACTTTTATTGTAACGGTACGTTAAGTCATTGATTTATCGATTAGTGGAGTGGGTAAAACGATGGTGGAAAATCCGTTTTTTAAGATTATTTCTTCCCGTATTTCTCCTTGAAATAGGCGTTCTCTTTCTCGCGGCGGCGGTTCCAGCGCACCTGCAGTCGGGCGGCGACAAGGGCGATGACTGCACTCAATACTATGTCCAGTGGTATCTCCCACCACGAGAACGACTTGAGGAAGACGATGTCGATGACCCAATCAGCCACAGAAAGGACTATCAGGATTAGTACAAATTCGATAAAATAGTTTTTGAATGTCTTTTCTTTGTTTTTTAATAGCAATAGTTTGCCTTCTTCGATGTTTGAGTCCATAGTGCTGTCTTTGTGTGATTAAATAACAATATAAGTGACTTTTTATTGTGTGCTGTAAAAAAAATGTGCTGCTTACCACATCTTACCGCATCGTACCGCTTTTTACCGCATCGTACCGCATTTTACCGCATTCTACCGAAACTTACCGCTTGCTGCCGATTTTGGGGTCGTTTGCCGTCGCCTGGACGGCAAACGATCGGATAACGAACGGCAAACGAACGGATAAGTGCATAGGATTTTTGAGTTTCTGTTTTCCTGAAATCAGGTCCAAGACAGAGGGTGAAAATGGAGCTGAGGGTGGCCGAGAGGGGTGTATTGTGGTGGTCGTAAGTGGAGAGGATGATTTTTAGAATGGCTGGTATACAGTTGTTTGGGATGTTGTTGAATGATTTTGTTTGCATATTCGGGCGGAAAGTCGTATCTTTGCAGTTTCAAAAAAATAGTTATTTGACATGAATAATATCCCGAATTTGGACGAACTGATTCGTATGGCGTTGCTCGAAGATGTGGGCGACGGCGACCACAGCACGCTGGCGTGCATACCACCGACAGCCACCAACACAGCCAAGATGGTGGCCAAGCAGGACGGCATCGTCTGCGGCATGGAGGTGGGGGAGCGTGTGTTCCGCTTTGTAAACGACTCGTTTTACCATTGTGCCGTGCCGATGAACGTCACATGCCTGAAGCATGACGGTGACAGTGTGAAGAAGGGTGATGTGCTGATGCTGGTGGAGGGCGCGTCGGGAGTTATTCTGACAGCCGAGCGCACGGCGTTGAACTTCATGCAGCGGCTGAGCGGCATCGCCACCGAGACACACCGCATGGTACAGATGCTCGAAGGGCTGCACACCCAGTTGCTCGACACCCGCAAGACCACACCCAACATGCGCCTGCTGGAGAAGTATGCCGTGAAGTGCGGCGGCGGCACCAATCACCGCATCGGGCTGTACGACATGATAATGCTGAAGGACAACCATATCGACTTTGCAGGTGGCATCGAGGCGGCTATCGACCGCACGCGTGCCTATCTGAAAGAAAAGGGTAAGGATTTGAAGATTGAGATAGAGGTGCGCAACCTCGACGAGCTGGAGCAGGTGCTGCAACACGGAGGCGTGGACCGCATCATGCTCGACAATTTCGACACCGCCACGCTGCGCGAGGCGGTGCGGCGCATCGGCCAGTGGAGAACCTCCACGGGTGTTAATTATGAGACCGAGGCGAGCGGCGGCATCACCGATGCCACGTTGCGCCAGTATGCCGAGACGGGTGTGGACTTTATCTCAGTGGGCGCGCTGACGCACCATATCAAGAGTATGGACATATCACTTGTGAAAAAATAATATTGTAGGGGCGTACTCCCGTGTACGCCCCATCTGTCGGATAAGGCGTACTCTCGTGTACGCTCCATCTGTCGGATAGGCGTACACGGGGGTACGCCCCTACGGATTCGAAATATGAACCTTGTCGACCATATCAATGAGCTCAAGAATCGTGTGATGAAGAGTCGCACGGTGAGGCTGGGGCACTATCTGGTGCACAACACGACGCTGCCCGGCAACAAGGGTGTGCCGCTGTACGACGTGGTGAGCTATCTGTTGCAAGGTCTCATCGATGGCAAGCTGTGGCGCGCAGCAAAGGGTTTGGCTTTCTCATTCCTGATGGCATTGCCGCCGTTGCTCATCTTTATGTTCACGTTGATTGCTTTCCTTCCCTTTGACGGTTTGCAGGATGAGCTGCTGTTTCAGCTACAGGACATTGTGCCGGACAGTGTGTATACACCCTTGGCCAACACGATTAACGATGTGATGGGACACAAGCACACGAGCTTGTTGTCGATAGGTTTTGCCGCGTCGATAGTCCTGGCAGCCAACGCCATCCATGGCATGATAATGTATTTCGCCGACCGTAACAACGAGCAGCGCCGGTTTGTAAGCCGCTACCCGATATGCATACTGCTGGTATTCTTGCTCTACTTCATGGTGGTGTTGGTGCTGATACTGCTCATCGGCTACAAGACTATCCTGTTATGGCTGTTTAAGAACGGAGTGCTGATTCCTGGGTCGTTCACGCATATCGTCATCGGCATAGGCCGCTGGATAATACTGGTGTTCATGGCATTGCTGACGTTGAGTTCGGTCTACTATATCATTCCGCTGAAGAAACAGCGGGTGGGCTTCTTCTCGTCGGGAGCCATGTTTGCCACCATCATGTTCATATTGCTTTCGTGGGGCTTTAAAGTATATTTGGCCAATTTCAACCGATACAACCTGCTGTACGGCTCTATCGGTACGTTGCTGATTGCCATGTTGTGGCTTTTCCTGAACGGGTTGGTGATAATGATGGGCTACGAGCTGAACACCGCTATTCTCAACGGCAAACTGAGGGGACGCAAGGTGCAGCATAGAATACACAATTGGAGGAAACCTAAAAATAAAGAATCAAAACAATAAGATATGATTATTCAAAAAAATAATGGCAAAGTGGTGCCGCAGCAGACAAGCAGAGGGAAGTTTAAGATGGTTGCCAAGACCATGATGGGACTGGAAGAGATATTGGCAGAGGAACTGAGAGAGTGCGGTGCCGAGAATATCGAATGCATCAACCGTGCCGTCACTTTCGAGGGCGACATGCGGCTGCTATACCGTGCCAACTATGTGTGTCGGACGGCACTTGCCATCTTGAAGCCTTTTGCCGAGTTTGAAGCCAATAACGAACAGGAACTATACGACCAGGTGTATCGCATACAGTGGGAGAAGATTCTGGACGTGGACTGCACCCTCATGATTGAGAGCACGACCAGTGGCGAAATATTCACCCATTCGTATTATGCGGCATTGAAGACGAAGGATGCTATTGTGGACCGCTTTCGTCGCAACTTCGGGCAGCGGCCCTCGGTGGACACTGAAAATCCCGATTATAAGTTCACCCTGCATATTCGCGACAACCATGTGACGCTGCTGATGAACTCCAGTGGCGACTCGCTGCACAAGCGCGGCTACCGTCAGGCTGTGGGTGTGGCACCTATCAACGAGGTGCTGGCGGCGGGCATGATTAAACTGGCGGGATGGAAGTGCGACTGCAATTTCTACGACCCCATGTGCGGTTCGGGTACGCTGCTGATAGAGGCGGCGATGATGGCAAACAATATCCCTGCCCAGTATTACCGTGAAGACCGTTTCGCTTTCAAGCGTTGGAAAGAGTTCAATCTAGGGGAGTGGAAGAGCGTGAAGGCGCAGGAGGATAAGAAGATAGGGGCAGGCGACTTCGACTGCGAGATATGGGGCAACGACATCGACCTGCAGGTGCTGCAACAGGCCGAGAAAAATCTGGAGTATGCCAAGTTGCACAAGGATGTGATGCTGTTCAACGGCTCGTTCGAAAACCAAGACCCACCCGAGGGACGGACGCTGATTGTCACCAATCCTCCCTACGGTGAGCGTATCAAGGTGGAAGACCTGAACGCGATGTACGAACTACTCGGCGACACGTTCAAGAAAAAATATGGCGAGAACTGCGAGGTGTGGCTTATCACCAGCGACTTCGAGGCAATGAAACACATAGGCCTCAAGCCCAGCAAGAAGATTCCGCTGCTGAACGGACAGCTCGACTGCCGTTTCCTGCAGTTCGAACTGTATAAGGGAAGCAAGAAGGCCTCGAAGAATTGAAAGTTGAAAGTTGAACATTGAAAATTGGCTGCCGCACCCGTCCCCTCTTTAGAGGGGTGGTCGAAGACCGGGGTATGTTCAAAATACTCAAACAATCATAAAGAATTCGTTAATTCGTAAACGTGTTAAGAATTCGTTAATTTGTAAATTCGTTAATTCGTTAATCGATTTACACATTAACACATTCAAAAAGACTAACACATTAACACATTCACACGTTAACACATTCATGAATTCAAGCAATCAGACAATCAAACAAGCCGCCCATGAGGTGGGCTTTGATGCCTGCGGCATAGCAGAGGCAACGGCGTTGACAGGCGACGAGTTGCACCTGCGTCCATGGCTGGCAGAGGGTTGTCATGCCGAGATGGGCTACATGGCTGAGCATGTAGACATGCGCTACGACCCTCGGCTGTTGTTGCCGGGAGCACGGTCGGTGATTTCCGTATTGTTGGGCTATAAGCCGTCGCAACGCATGGAGGGCAAGGCCAAGATTGCCCAGTATGCCTACGGTCAGGACTATCACGAGCGGATGAAAGCGATGCTCTATAGGCTGATTGCAGCCATTCGGGAACGGTATCCCGATTTTGACGCGAAGCCGTGCGTGGACACTGTCCCTATCAGTGACAGGGCATGGGCAGTGCGTGCCGGATTGGGCTGGCGTGGACGCAACACCCTGTTGGTGAATCCCGAATTGGGCAGCTATTGCTATATTGGCGAGTTGGTCACTACCTTTGCAGTAGACCGATACGACAGCCCGATAGAGAACCGTTGTGGCGACTGCCACCGTTGTGTCGAGGCCTGTCCCAATAGTTGTTTGGTGCCTTTGGAAAATGGTGACTATTGGAACGATGCGCGACACTGTGCCTCGTACCATACCATTGAGAATCGCGCCGAGAACCTGCCCAATGATGTGCGGCTATCGGGCTATGCCTTTGGGTGCGACTGCTGCCAGCTGGTGTGCCCATACAACATAAAGGCAGCAGCACGGTACCCATTGAGCGATAGTGAAAAGGAACGTTTGGAATCGCTAGCAGATGCCGATGAGACGACCTTCAAAAAGGCAACGCGCCACATGGCCCTGAACCGCATCAAATACGCTCAGTGGAAGCGCAATTTTAGATAAAGTAAAAACTAAAGGCAACCTCTAAAAATAGCCCGTCAGGGCTTTTCGTTCAATAGAAACGCGTTGATTAACAATATTTATTTCCCGTAGGGAATTTCGTTTAATCTTATTTTTGGAACCTACCCAAAAAGTAAAAACTAAAACTTGTTGCAACGAACTGTTAGTTTTAGTTTTTACCTTTTAGTTTAAACATATTAAGGTTTTTCTGTGTTAATCAAAAATAATGTGTATATTTGCAAAAGCAGACAGAGAGAGATTTTGTCTGTAAACGATTGAGAAAGCGCATTTTCGCCTTATTCCGAGACATGAAACTGGACATTTCATCAGAGTAAAAGAGGAATAAAAGGGAAGATGAATGCCTACTTTGGTTGTATTCGTAAAGAGTATGATACATCCTTAGTGGGGCGATTCACTGAACCTTTATTTTACTTTTACGGGAGTCCAGCCCCATGTCTTAAATAGGGTTATCATGGATGGCTCCACTTTCTTGTATTGTATAATATGCCGTCGGGCCGTGGCAGAGAAAAAAAGAGATTATTAATCAAAAAACATTACAATATGAGAAAACAACTATTCACTCTCGTTCTCCTGCTTATTGCAGGTATTGGCTTTGCCCGAGGACAAGGCAATTACGACTTCTTTTCGGTGTCGTCGGGCGACACGCTCTACTTCAAGTACACTAGTAGTGCTACATGTAAGGTGGTGCCGCCCAGTTATTATGACGACTGGTTCGGGTTCACCCAGCCGTCAGGCAATGTCACAATCCCCGACCATGTAAGCGGACGTGCTGTTACCGAGATTGGCTACAATGCGTTCTATGGCTGCACGGGGATAACCAGTGTCCATGTTGCCCCTACTGTTACTACGATAGGTGTGTCGGCTTTCGAGGGCTGCACCTACTTGAACTCTCTGTACTTCGATTCTTCGACCTATATGGTTTTATCATTGGACACAATATGTCCTAATGCCTTTCTGGGTTGCAATAGATTAGTAACAGTTTTTTTCCATAGTACGCTTGAAGCATGGATGAACGTAGGATTGGGCAATGCTGCCTCTACCCCCTTTTATTCCACTTATACCTATCTTTACCCTACTGGTATTAATCTAAATGGTGGAATCTTTGGTGGCTACGTACCCACTCATTTGACTGTTCCTTCCTCAATCACCAAAATCAAGAAATACACTTTCTATCGGTGGCGTGGTATACACAGCGTTACCATGAATAATACTATTTCATTGACTCCAGTAACCAGCATAGGCGACAGTGCCTTTTGGGGATGTGAGTTCATCGACACTGTTCTGATGGACAATCACGTCACCTCGATTGGCGCGGGAGCCTTCCAAGGGTGTAGCCATTTGGTTTCGATGCAGATGAGCAGCAATGTCAATTCGATTGGTGCGTCGGCATTCAGGGGATGCAGCAGTTTGGGACAACTGACGATACCTTCTGGTGTCCCCTCAATTGGGGATAATACGTTCGACGGGTGCACCAATCTGAGCACGATGTCAATTCCCAACTCGGTCACCTCGATTGGCAATTATGCCTTTAATGGATGCAGCAATATGACCAGCGTGACCATAGGGAACAATGTGTCCACTATTGGGAACAATGCGTTCAGTGGCTGCGGCAGATTGATTACCATCACCATCCCTCGCAGTGTTACCTCTATTGGCAACTCTGCATTCAGCAACTGCTCCTTCCTCAGAACGGTTAATTTCAATGCCGACAGCTGTGTGACGATGGCAACCTCTAATTATTACCCTGTTTTTGCTGGCTGTTCACGATTTAATACACTCAACTTTGGCAGCCATGTGAAGACAATACCTGCCAACTCATTTATGGGCTGCACGGGGCTGACATCAGTCAATATACCTGATTCGGTAGTGTCTATAGGAAGTAATGCCTTTAACGGATGCAGTGGTCTGACTTCTTTGTCACTTGGCAACGCTGTTACGTCAATAGGTGGTAGTGCATTTAGCGGTTGCAGCGGTCTGACTTCTTTGTCACTTGGCAACGCTGTTACGTCAATAGGTGGTAGTGCATTTAGCGGTTGCAGCGGTCTGACTTCTTTATCACTTGGCAATGCTGTTACGTCTATAGGTAGTAGTGCATTTAGCGGTTGCAGCGGTCTAACTTCTGTCACAATAGGAAGGGCTGTTTCTACCATTGGTAATCAGGCTTTCCAGAATTGTACGGGGCTGACGACGATTAATTTCAATGCAGACAGTTGTGTTTCGATGTCTTATTTCACTGGTGACTACCATGCTTTTGAGGGGTGTACTAATATATCCACGTTGAATATTGGCAATAATGTAAAAAGCATACCTAGGAATGCATTTAGGAATTGCACTGGGATTACTACGATTACAATACCGGATTCTGTTGTCACTATAGGGCAGGATGCTTTCAATGGCTGTAGCGGTCTGACATCTGTCACAATAGGAAGGGCTGTTTCTACCATTGGGAATGCGGCATTCCAAAATTGCACGGGGCTTACAACGGTTAATTATAATGCTGATAGTTGTATTTCGATGCCTTCGGGATCTTATTCGGCATTTAATGGCTGCACGAATATTTCCACGGTGAATATCGGAAGTAATGTAAAAAGAATACCTAATGGTGCTTTTCAGAACTGCACAGGGATTAGTACACTTATAATACCCGATTCTGTTACTACTGTTGGTGGAAGTGCGTTCAGTGGCTGCACGGGTCTGGATACTCTGATAATCGGGAATGCTATAACGTCGATAGGCAATAATGAGTTCAGTGGCTGCACGGGTCTCACAACTCTTACCATAGGGAAGGGTGTTACATCAATTGGTACGACATTTAGGAATAACACGAGTTTGACGACGGTGAATTTTAATGCTGATAGTTGCATTTCTATGGGTTCGAATACAAGTAACAGTGCCTTTAACGGATGTACAAACCTTTCAACATTGAATATTGGAAACAATGTGAAAGGGATACCCAATTACGCATTTCCTAATTGTACAGGGTTAACGTCTCTGACAATTCCGGATTCGGTGGTTCGTATTGGAATTTCTGCATTCAGTGGTTGTAGTGGTCTGACATCGTTAACAATTGGGAATGCTGTTCTGATCATTACCGCTAGTGCATTCTTAAATTGTACCAGTCTGACAAGTGTGACGATACCTAATTCGGTTACATCTATCGTGACAAATGCCTTTTCAGGATGCAGCGGTATGTCTTCTTTGACAATGGGTAATGCCGTTTCGACAATTGGGGATTATGCCTTCCAGAACTGTACGGGACTGACACGTGTGACGATACCTAATTCGACCACATCTATCGGGGCAAGTGCCTTTTCTGGATGCAGCGGTATGTCGTCTTTGACAATTGGTAATGCAGTTTCGACAATTGGGAATAGTGCATTCTTAAATTGTACAGGGTTGGATACGGTGATTTTTAATGCGGATAGTTGCATATCGCTGGCTAATGGTTCCGGCAACTATCGCGCTTTTGAAGGGTGTACTAATATATCTACGGTGATAATAGGCAATAATGTGAAAAGAATACCAAATTACGCATTTCAATATTGTACGGGGCTAACATCACTGACCATTGGGAATGCGGTTAAGACTATCGGGCCATATGCATTTGGCGGCTGTACTGGGTTGGATACAGTTAACTTTAATGCCGATAGTTGTATTTCAATGAGGGATAGGGCTGGAGTGTCTACACAATATTTTAGAGCCTTCGAGGGGTGTACCAATATTTCTGTCATAAATGTAGGCGACAATGTGAAATGCATACCTGAATGCGCATTTCAAGGCTGTAGCGGGCTGACAACTTTGTCACTGGGGAATGCCCTTCAAACTATCGGACATTATGCATTTCAAAACTGTAGTGGCCTAACTTCGCTGACTATTGGTAATGCCGTTTCGTACATTGGCAATTGGGCATTCTCAAATTGTACAGATCTGGATACGGTGAATTTCAATGCAGATAGTTG
>CAMZFW010000042.1 GCA_947306225.1 uncultured Bacteroidales bacterium | reverse complement strand
CAACAGCCACGACCGCCAGATACTGCGCCAGCTGACGCACGCCAATCTGGTGGAGATGGACAGCAACGACCGCCTGCTGATACCACCGGAGCAGAAGTCGCTGATAGGGGATGCCAAGGAGATAGTGCTGCAGAGCACCGGTAAGTGCATCGAAATCTGGGAACGTACGGCCTATGATAAGATGAACAACGAGATTACCGACTTCGCGTCGGTAGTCGACAAACGACTGGGAGAACTGTATGGACTATCATCAGCCGGTGATGCTCAATGAATGCATCGAGGGATTGAACATCCGTCCTGATGGGACGTATGTGGACGTCACCTTCGGGGGTGGCGGCCACTCGCGTGCCATCATGTCGCGTTTGGGCGAAGGGGGACGGCTGATAGCCTTCGACCAGGATGCCGATGCGTTGGCTAACGCGCTGGACGACCCACGGTTCACGCTGCTGAACGAGAACTTCCGCCATGCGAAGAGTTTCTTGCGGCTGCACGGAGTGAGGAAGGTGGACGGGATATTGGCCGACTTGGGTGTGTCGTCGCACCAGTTCGACGTGGCGGAGCGGGGCTTCTCGACCCGCTACGACGGGGCGTTGGACCTGCGCATGGACCAGCGGCAGGAGCTGACGGCACGCGATATTGTGAACAATGCCGACGAACAGGAGCTGACGAGGCTGCTGCGCCTCTATGGCGAGCTGCCCAACGCCCGCCAGATGGCGAAGGCGATTGTGGCGGCACGCGCCACCAAGCCGATTGAGACCACCTTCGACCTGCGCGAGGCGGTGAGCCGCCACCTGCCGAGAGGATTGGAGAATAAGTATCTGGCAATGCTGTTTCAGGCGTTGCGCATAGAGGTGAACGGCGAGCTGGACGCGCTGCAGGCATTGCTGCGGCAGGCGGTGGAGCTGCTGAATCCCGGCGGCAGGGTGGTGGTGATGTCGTACCACTCGCTGGAGGACCGGCTGGTGAAGAACTTCTTCAAGACGGGCAACTTCGAGGGGGTGCTGGAGAAGGATTTCTATGGCAACCCGATCGTGCCGCTGCGGGTGGTGACACGCAAGGCGGTGACGGCCAGCGAGGAGGAGCTGCAGCGCAACAACAGAGCCCGAAGTGCGAAACTGAGAATAGGGGAAAAGTTGAAAGTTGAAAGTTGAAAATTGAAAAGTGAAAACGGGAAAAGTGAAAATTTAAAGTTGAAAGTTGAAAATTAGCTGTCGCACAATGTTGAGAATCAAAAAATAAGAATTTAAAGTTAACGCTCTAATATAACCTATGACTGATTTTTTTCCACATTCACAAATGTCGCGTCCCTTCGGGACGCTGAGTAGTAGGGTTATCCTTGACCCCACACTGCGAAACCTAACGGTTTCTTGTATGGGGTTATTAAGATTCAACATCTTCGATGCTGTTGAAAAATCAGTCAAATAAAGCATAAGAGCCAAAGTTAAACACACCTTTTAACCCTTTAGACCTTAAACACTAACCCCACAATGGAACAGGAAGGACAACAGAATTTGGAATCGAAACAGCAGGTGGACGAGAAGAAGCCTAACTGGCTGGCGAGGATATTGGGTGGCGACGTGCTGCAGAGCAAGGCGGTGGTCAGGCAGTTGCCGGTGATATTGCTGGGTTGCCTGTATGCGCTGGTGTTGGTGTATAACCGTTATCAGGTGGAGGACTTGACCAAGGCGAAGCTGGCTGCACAGGAGCGCATCAACTTCCTGCGCGAAAGCCGCATCGAACTTCAGAAACGCTATCAGGAGACGGTGAAGATTTCGCAGATTGCCGAACTGCTGGACAGCACGGGAGTGGGAATCACTGCGGGACCACCGTTTGAGATTTGAGAACGTATCAAATTGAAAGTTGAAAATTGAAAATTGAAAACTTATTAAATTGAAAGTTGAAAATTGAAAATTGAAAATTGGCTGGCGCTTGTTAAATTGAGAATTGAGAATTAGGAATTGAGAATTGAGAACTAGGCGCACCTTTTAAACCTTTAAACCTTTAAAACCTTTTAAACCTTCAAACCTTTTAAACTTTCAAACCTTTAAACCTTTCAAACCTTTTAACCCTTTTGACCATTGGAAAAGAAGAAATATACTAAGCCGTTGTTCACCAAGATGCTGGTGCTGTATCTGCTGCTTGTGATAGGAGCGGGCTTTGCGATGCTGTGGGCTGTCATCAAGACGCAGGTGGTGGATGGCGAAATGTGGCGTGAGATAGCGTCGAAGCGCGAATGGATCGACCGCGTGGAGCCTGCCCGCCGAGGTACCATCTTCTCGTCGGACGGCAAGGTGCTTGCCACCACGGTGCCGGTGTGCGACCTGTGTCTGGACCTGGGCCGCTGGCCTAAGTTGGACAGCAAGGGGGCAGTGGTGAAGAAGAACGGCAAGACGGTGATGGAGAGCTGCATCACTAACGACAGCGCGTTCTGCGCCAACCTCGACAGGGTGTGCAGCATATTGCATACGCAGTTTCCGAGCAAGTCGAAGCAGTATTACTACGACCGCATCTGGAAGGAATATATCAAGGAGAAGCCCAGCCGCTGCCTGTATGTGGAGCGCAAGGTGCCCTACTCGCAGTGGGAGGCGATACGTGCGATGAAGGGCTGGGAGCGTTGTGTGGTGAAGAAGACCGCCGACGGAAGTGTGACGGGCTATATCCGCGCACATATCTACGGCAACTTGGGTGAGAATGTCATAGGACTACATTATCACACGCCACAGAAAGACGGTTATACCGGGCTGGAGGGCTACTACGACAGTGTGCTGCGCGGACAGGACGGCCTGTACCGCTGCCGCCGCCTGACGATGGGCATCTGGCTGCCGGTGGAAGGCGAAGCGGTACCCGACGAGGATTCGACACTGTTGCACCGCAGGGTGGACGGCAAGAGCATCATAGCCACCATCGACACCCGCTATCAGGACATTGCGGAGAGTTCGTTGAAGGCTTCGATGAACAAATACGGTGGGCAGCGCGGCTGCGCCATACTGATGGAGGTGGGCACGGGGTATGTGCTGGCGTGCAGCAGCCTGACACGCGACACCTCGGGTAGGCTGACAGAGAAGCTGTGGAGCAATGTGGCGTGTAGCGACCACTATGAGCCGGGGTCGACCTTTAAGACAGTGGCCATGACATCGATGCTCAACGACAAGCAGATAGCCCTCGACACCTCGAAGCGGGTGCGTGCCGGCGGCGAGAAGGTGTACAGCTCTACGAGTAAGACCATCAGCGACGGCCATGGCGATGCCCACGACACCGCCAATCTGGCAGGGGTGCTGATGCGGTCGTCGAACATAGGCATGTGTGAGTTGGCGTGGGAGTATTATCGCAACCGTCGAGGCGACTTTAAGAAGGGTATCGAGGATATTTTCCCCTTTGGGATGATGCATCCCGACCTGGATGTGATAGAGACACCCACCCGAGTGGTGCAACTGAATTCGGACCGCGACTTTCTGAACCTGAGCTATGGCTATAGCTGCACGGTGACCCCCTTGCAGCTGGTGACGTTCTACAACGCCATTGCCAACGGTGGCAGGATGGTGAAACCGTTGTTCTGTCGCGAGATACTGGACGGCGGACGACGCAGGGATGTGAAACCGGTGGTGATGAATGAACGGGTGTGTAGCGAAGAGACTGCCAAGCAGCTGCGTGAGATGCTGGTGGGCGTGGTGGAAAAAGGCACGGGCAGCAATATCTATAATAGTGTGTACGGCATTGGTGGAAAGACGGGTACGTCGCTCAATATCAAAGACCAGTCGATAAAGAACTCGTCGTTTGTGGGGTTCTTCCCTGCCGACAATCCACGCTACACCTGTCTGGTTCTGCTGGAGGGTACCAGCATTGCGGGCCGACAGGCGGCAGCACCGGTGTTTAAGAAGATAGCCGACTGCGTGGTGGCGTTCGACAAAGAGCTGGGCAGCATACACCTGCAAGACTCTGTCAGAGTGGTGCGGCCAGTGGCCGCCAAGGCTCCACGGCAGCAGTTGGAGGTGGTGCACAGGCTGTTGGGTATGCCTTTCGGCCTGGGCGACACCACTGCGGCGACAGGGTGGGTGGTCTACGACGCTGAGCGGGACGGCTACAGGAACTATACGTTGCCCACAGGCGTGGTGCCCGACTGTAGCGGCATGACCATCCGCGATGCCATGCAGCTGTTGCGCAGCGTGGGCTACAAAGTGCGTTTCAGCGGTCAGGGCAAAGTGGTGGCGCAGACCCCCAAGGCTCGTACCGCTGCAAAGAAGGGCAGCACGGTGATGTTGGAACTGAGATGAAGTTGAAAATAGAAAGTTGAAAGTTGAAAATTAATATATTATGAAACTATTCGACCTATTGGAAGGCATAACACTGGCGACACCGCCCACGGGAAACCCGGAGGTGCGCAGCCTCTGCTTCGACTCGCGCAAGGTGGAGCCGGGGAGCTGCTTTGTGGCGCAGGTGGGCGTGAAGGTGGACGGACACGACTATATAGCCAAGGCTGTCGAACAGGGAGCCGTAGCGGTGGTGTGCCAGCATCTGCCAGAGAAGGTGGACAAGGGCGTGGCATACGTTGTGGTAGAGAACAGCGACATAGCACTGGGCATGATGGCAGACAGCTACTACGGACATCCGTCGCGGCAGTTGCGGCTGGTGGGCATCACCGGCACCAACGGCAAGACGACCACCGTGACGCTGCTGCACCGCCTGTTCCGTCAGCAGGGGTTGCACGTGGGGCTGCTTTCCACCATAGTCAATAAGATTGACGAGGTCGAGGTGGCTGCCACCCATACCACCCCTGACGCGTTGCAGCTCAACAGCCTGCTGCGCCAGATGGTGGACGCAGGCTGCCAGTACGCCTTCATGGAGGTGAGCAGCCACGCACTGGTGCAGAACCGTGTGGCGGGCCTGACCTTCGCGGGCGGCATATTCAGCAACATCACCCACGACCATCTAGACTTCCACAAGACCTTTGCCAACTATATTGCCGCCAAGAAGAGCTTCTTCGACCATTTGCCTGCAGATGCTTTCGCACTTACCAATTGCGACGACCGCAACGGCATGGTGATGGTGCAGAACACCCGCGCCAAGGTCTACACATATAGCCTTGAGCGCATGGCGGACTATCGCTGCCGTGTGTTGGACGACTCCTTTATGGGGCTGCAGCTGGAGATGAACGGCAAAGAGGTGTTCTCGCGGCTGGTGGGACGGTTCAACGCCTACAATCTCACCGCCATCTATGCCACCGCAGTGCTGTGCGGCATCAGCGAGGCTGACGCGCTGCGACAGCTCAGCACCCTCAGTGCCGCCGAAGGCCGATTCCAATACGTCATGGGTAAAGGCATCATCGCCATTGTAGACTATGCCCACACCCCCGACGCGTTGCAGAATGTGCTAGCCACCATCAACGACATCCGCAAACAGGGTCAGATGCTATACACCGTGGTGGGCTGCGGCGGCGACCGCGACAAAAGCAAACGCCCCGAAATGGCACAGATAGCCTGTACCATGAGTGACCGCCTCATACTCACCTCCGACAATCCCCGTACCGAATCGCCCGATAGTATTCTCGACGACATGGAGGCAGGTCTTACCGACGAGCAGCGCGGCACCGTGTTGCGCATCCCCGACCGGCGCTCTGCCATCAAGACAGCAGTGCTCATGGCGCACGAAGACGACATCATCCTCGTCGCTGGCAAAGGCCATGAGAAATATCAGGACATCATGGGCGTGAAACACCACTTTGACGATGTAGAAGAACTGGAGAAACTTTTAATGAATGTGTGAATGCTTGAATGTGTGAATGATTGAATATTTGACTAACGAATTTACGAACTAACGCATTAACGAATTAATAATATGCTATACTATCTGTTTGACTGGCTGGACCGAACATTTGACTTCCCTGGTGCGGGAGTGTTCCAATATATCTCCTTCCGTGCCTCAATGGCGGCGATAACCTCGCTGCTTATCATGCTCTTCTGCGGTAGACCGTTTATCCGCTTCATACGGCGCAAGTCGATAGGCGAGACCGTCCGCAACCTTGGACTCGAAGGGCAGAAAGAAAAAGAGGGTACCCCCACCATGGGCGGACTGCTCATACTCGCTGCCATCATTGTGCCGACACTTCTCTTCGCCAAGCTTGACAACGTCTATGTCATAGCCATGCTCGTCACCACCGTCTGGCTGGGACTCATCGGCTTTATTGACGACTACATCAAAGTCTTCCGCAAAGACAAGAAAGGTATGCCGGGTCGTTTCAAAGTGTTCGGGCAGGTGATGCTGGGTCTCGGAGTGGGACTGCTGCTCTCCTTCCATCCCGACATTGCCTCCACCAAGACCACCATTCCTTTCGTCAAGGGTAACGAGTTCGACTACGCCTGGCTTATCAGTTGGATGGGCGACTGGGCGCAGAACTGGGTGTGGGTCGTCTACGTGCTTGTCGCCATCTTCGTGGTGACGGCAGTGTCCAACGCCTCCAACCTCACCGACGGCATCGACGGCCTGGCCACCTCCACCGCCTCCATCATCGGCGGTGCCCTCGCCATACTGGCGTGGCTCTCGGGCAACATCATCATGGCCAACTACCTCAACATCGTCTACCTCTCCGACATCGGCGAGCTCACCGTCTTCATCACTGCCTTCGTCGGTGCCACGCTGGGTTTCCTGTGGTTCAACACATTCCCTGCCGAGGTGTTTATGGGCGACACGGGGTCGCTGGCACTGGGTGGTATCATCGCTGTCTTCGCACTGCTTATCCGTAAGGAGCTGCTGCTGCCCATACTCTGTGGCATCTACTTGGTCGAAGACCTCTCCGTCATCTTCCAGACGTGGGGCTGCAAGCACTACCGCCGCCGTCACCACCTGCCGCCTAGCGAGGCAGTGCCCATCGAGTGCAGGCCATTCCTCATGACACCCATCCATCACCACTATCAGAAAAAGGGCATCCCCGAACCCAAGATAGTGCAACGCTTCGCCATCATAGGCATACTCCTCGCCATCGTCAGCATTGTTACCCTGAAACTCAGATAGAATTCCGCATACTAACACATTAACGCATTCGCACACATGAGCATCGAACTACTAGCCACCCAAGGACGCGACCGCATCTATGGCGGACTCGCCGCCATAGACACCTCCCGCCTGCGCCACATGCGTAATGAGGCGCTACGCAACTGTTTCGTCCGTTTCGACGAAGCCGACTCCCGTCTTGAATATGTGGCACGCATCCACGGTATTGAATTCATCAACGACGCTGCCGCCCGCAGCGTCAACGCCACCTGGTACGCGCTCCAACGCACCGAAGGCACCGTCATCTGGATAGCCTTCGGCGGCGACAGCCAGGCCGACTATGCACGCCTCCGCTCGCTGGCACTGCGCAAGGTGCGTATGCTCGTCTGCGTGGGCAGCGACAACCGACAACTGCATGAGGCTTTTGACGACGTGGTGCCCACGGTAGTGGATGCCGAAAGCATTGGTGCCGCAGTTCATGCCGCCTGCTACAGCGGCATAGAGGGAGCCAAAGTGCTCTTTTCCCCCGCCACGCGCCAAGGACTCTCCGACGAGACGGCAGCCATACTCTTCCGTCGCGAAGTGAATGAGCTATGATAACTGACGTAATGACGTAATAACGAGATAACGCAATAAATATTAATGAAGCGAAAACTGAACATACTGGCTGGCGACACTGCGCTGTGGGTTATCTTCATTCTCTTGAGCGGCATATCCCTGGTGGCGGTATATAGCACTATAGGCCTTTCCGCCAACACCATCATGGACTCCACGCCCATGCATGCCTTCTTCCGTCACATGGGGTTTGTGGTGGCGACATACATTGTCATCATCATCATGTCGCACATCAATTTCCGCTACTTCTCCCGACCCTCGCTGTGGCTCTTCTGCCTGTCAATAGTGCTGCTGGTGATGGTTCTTGTTTTCGACGACCAGCGGCGTTGGCTCGACCTCCCTTATATGCCGCGTTTCCAGCCTTCCGAGATTGCCAAGGTGGTGCTGCTGGTGTTCACTGCCCGCAATATAGCCCTCAGCCGTGACCGCCTCGAAGAGACGAACACCCTTTATTTGCTTCTCCTGCCTGTGGTGATAATCACTTTGCTGGTGGCACCCAGCAACCTGTCTACGGGCATTCTTATCTTCCTCTCATGCTACCTGTTGCTCTATTTCGGTGGCATCAATAAGCAAATGTGGTGGCGCGGTATGGCCATCTTTGGAGCAATAGCCGTTGTCGCCTTCGTTCTCTTCTATTTTGTTGGTGACAAGGTAGACCTTTTCCGTACCTCTACATGGGGACACCGCCTGCAGAGTTGGCTCCATCCCAACCCCAACGAGCTCACGCAGGAAAATATGGCGCGCATGGCTGTCGCCCGAGGTGGGCTCTTCTTCCACAATGGCATCGGCACCACTATCCATGGCCGCCTCATGACACAGGCGCACAACGACTTCATTTTCGCTATCATCATTGAGGAGACAGGCTCGCTTGTCGGTGCCTTCATCTTCGCACTCTACGCCTGGTTCTACTTTCGCTGCATCCGCATAGCCACCCGTTGTCAGGTGCTCTTCGGCAGCCTTGCTGTTGCGGGTATCGGCACCATGATATTCCTGCAGGCCGTGATACACATGTGTGTCGCTCTAGGTGTCATGCCTGTCACAGGTCAGACACTGCCCTTCATCAGCTATGGTGGCACAGCCTACCTCTTTATGGGACTCGGCATAGGGGTCATACAGGCGGTGGCGGCGGACAACAAGCGGCAGGCGCGGCAGAAGATGACAAGCGGTGAGAATGTATTGAATAACACAGTAGCACAATAAGAAATAACACAATCAGTCAATCACACAATATATCAATAGTTATGAAAGCAATTATCAGTGGTGGTGGCAGTGGTGGCCATATTTTCCCGGCGGTGGCAATAGCCAATGCCCTTAAGGCGCGCTTTCCCGATATCGAGATACTCTTCGTGGGGGCTGAAGGACGTATGGAAATGGAGAAGGTGCCGGCGGCGGGGTATGAGATAAAGGGACTTCCCATTGCAGGCCTACAGCGCAAGCTCACCCTGTCCAATATCATCAAGAATCTGCAGCTGCCCTATCGTATATTGCGCAGTCGGCACATGGTGCGCAGCATCATCCGACAGTTCGACCCTGATGTCGTGGTCGGTGTCGGCGGCTTTGCCAGCGAGCCTACCCTAAAGGTGGCAGCGCGCATGGGGTATCTCACCATCATACAGGAGCAGAACTCATACGCAGGTCTTACCAACCGTATCCTTGCCCGCTCTGCCGCAGCCATCTGTGTTGCCTACCACGACATGTCGCGTTTCTTCCCTCCCTCAAAGATTGCGTTCACGGGCAATCCCGTCCGTGCCGACATCGAGCAGTCTACTGCTACCCACGAAGAGGGCTGTGCCGCCTTTGAGGTCGACAGCTCCCGCCCGGTGATGCTCTCAGTGGGTGGCAGTCTTGGTGCCCGCAGTATCAACCTCATGGTGCTGAAAAACCTCTCCTTCTTCAAGGATAACGATATACAGATAATATGGCAGACAGGTCGATGGATGTATGACGAGGCGGTTGCCGCAGTCGCTGCCGCGCAAATGGAGCGGTGGGTCAAGGTGCACCAGTTTATCAGCCGCATGGATTTGGCATACGCTGCAGCCGACGTGGTGTTGTCGCGTGCCGGTGCCATTGCCATCTCTGAGCTCTGTTTGGTGGGCAAGCCCGTCATCCTCATTCCTTCGCCCAATGTGGCAGAAGACCACCAGACCAAGAACGCCATGGCGTTGGTGCGCAAAGGCGCTGCCCTGATAGTGCGCGACGACGAGTGTGTGACGAAAGGTCTGCCTACGGCACTCGAACTGCTCCGCAATCCCGAACAGTGCAAGACGATGAGCACTGCCATCAAGGCAATGGCGGTGACCAAGGCTGCCGACAGGATAGTGACTGTGATTCATGAACAAATAAGAACGGATAAGGCTGTGAAGAAATGGGATGAGATGAAAAAGGAGATGAAAAAGAAAAAACGTGTGAAGAAATGAATGGTGGTTTAAAAGTTTATGTACCTTTGAAACCATAATACTTTAAAACCCTTAAACACAATAATGGCATGAACTACTATTTTCTAGGCATTGGAGGCATCGGTATGAGTGCTTTGGCACGGTACTTCAAGCAGCGAGGCGACACTGTCAGCGGCTACGACCGCACAGAGTCGGAGTTGACGCGCCAGTTGGTGGCGGAAGGAATACCTGTGCATTATGCCGACGACCCGACGCTGATTCCCGACGGCATCGACTTGGTAGTATATACTCCCGCAGTACCACAACAGACTGCCGAGTTCCAATATCTGTTGCAGAAAGGTGTACCTATGGAGAAACGGTCGCAGGTGCTAGGCGAGCTCACTCGGGGCAAGAAGTGTCTGGCGGTGGCTGGCACACATGGCAAGACCTCCACGTCGAGCCTTGTGGCGCACATCCTGAGCCATACAGACATGGGCTGTAGCGCATTCTTGGGCGGTATTGCCAAGAACTTCAATTCCAATATAGTGGTGAATAACGAAAGTGAGTATGTGGTGGTAGAGGCGGACGAGTATGACCGCTCGTTCCTCCAGCTGCATCCCTATTGCAGCGTCATCACCGCCACCGATGCCGACCATCTGGACATATATGGCACGCACGAGAACCTGCTGGAGGCGTTCCGCCAGTTCGCCTCGCAGACCGACCCCGACGGTTGCCTCGTTGTAAAGCAGGGACTGCCCATGATGGAGGATGCCGATGAACATGAGTCCTCGCAGGGCGAAGAGCATCATCACCACCATGCAGCCATTCCATCGGTGACAGCCAAAATAGTGACCTATACCGCCCATGGTATCGAGGCTGACTACTACCCGTGGAACGTTCGCAACTATAATGGTAACATCTATTTCGACCTTCGCACCCCCAAGGGAGTCATATACGACCTTGAGTTACCTAATACCAGCCTCTACAATGTCGAAAACGCAGTGGCTGCTGCCGCCATGGTGATGTCGCTGGGTGTTGACGAACATCAGCTGCGCTATGGCTTTAAGACATACGACGGGGTGAGACGGCGGTTCGACTACCGCATCAAGACTAAGGACTTGGTGATGATTGACGACTATGCCCATCATCCTCAGGAAATAGCGGCCTGCCTTGAGAGCGTGCGCTACCTCTATCCCGGCAAGCGTGTGGTGGGCATCTTCCAACCCCATCTGTACACGCGTACACGTGATTTTGCCGACCAGTTTGCCGAGGTGCTTTCCACCCTCGACGAGCTCGTTATGCTTCCCATCTATCCTGCCCGAGAAAAGCCCATACTGGGTGTCACCTCCTCTATGGTACTGCGCAAGATTGACAGTTTGTCGAAATATCTTTGTACCCCAGATCAGGTGCTGGAGTTGGTGCCTGCGCTCTGTCCCGACGTGGTCGTGACCATGGGAGCTGGCGACATAGACCGGCTGGTGCCACGCCTTGAAAAAGTGTTAAAAGAAATAGAATAATAGTCCCAGTTTGATAGTTGCACCAAAACCTACAAACCTTCAACATTCATGAAAAAGAAAACCAAGATAATCTCCATCCTTATCGTTGTGCTGATTGCACTGCTGGTGCTGGCGGCTAATGTGTGGCGCAGGCAGTCGCTGGTGCGTGACGTGCGGGTGGACATTGACTATGGCGGTAGCGATACGCTGGTGACACCCATTCAGGTTGCGGAGCAAATCAAGGCGGCTATGCCTGACATCACCTCACGTATGCTGCGCGACGTAGACCTTAAGGCGGTGGCCAAGGTGGCATCCGCGTCGCCATATCTCAAGAACTGCCAAGCGGGCACCTCCATTAGTCGCAATGTGGTGCTTTTTGCCAGTCAGCGTCGCCCAATTGTGCGTGTCTGTTCACAGGAAGAGTATTATCTTGATGACTCATGCCAACGCGTTCCTGTCAGCTCGGTGGGCTCGTGTAACGTGATAGTGGCGAGCGGCAACATTCCAGCCCAAGGCAAAGGTCTGAAAGAGGTGTGGGCACTGGCCAGCTATCTTGACCAGCACCCCGACTTGCAGCCCCTTTTCGACCAAATATATCGCGATGCCAAAGGCGACCTCTATCTCACTCCCAAACTGGGCAACCATGTGGTGCAGCTGGGCAGTACCGACGGCCTCGACGATAAGTTCCACAACTTAATGGCATTCTACACACGAGGTCTGCCTCGAGTGGGTTGGGACTCCTATAGCCAGGTCAGTGTCAAATATCGAGGACAGGTGGTCTGTACAAAAAAATAACTGTCATATAACAACATTTTGCATAACAACAAAACAATATACGTAACATGGATAAAATAGTAGGCCTAGACATCGGAACAACGAAAATAGCCTGTTTCATAGGCGAACGGGCTGATGATGGTAAAATCAGAATTGTCGGTTTTGGCAAGACCGACTCCATCGGTGTCGAACGCGGTGTGGTGCGCAACATTCGCAGCACTGCCGAGTCGATACGTCATGCCGTGGCTGATGCCTCCGAGATGGCAAAATATGACGTCAAGGAGGTCTATGTCGGCATTGCGGGACAGCATATCAAGAGCCAGTCAAACAAGGGCTCCATTATGATCCCACCACAGCACCGCATGATTGAAGAAGAGGATGTGCAGCGTCTCATCGACGACCAGTATCACATCCTTCTCGAACCGGGTGAGGAAATCATCCACGTATTTCCACAGTGTTTTATCGTCGATAACGACGAGCTCGAGACCGACATCAGCCCAGTGGGCGTTGCGGGCAAATGCCTGATGGCTAACTTCCACATCGTCACGGGTAATACCGCCAACCTTCACAATATTCGTGATGCTGTAGAGGAAGCTGGACTGCGTATCAAGGCGGTGGTGTTGGAGCCTATCGCGTCAGCATTGTCTGTGCTTGACGACCGTGACAAGGGTGCTGGCGTGGCTTTGGTCGACATTGGTGGTGGTACTACCGATATTGCCGTATTCCAAGAAGGCATTATCCGCCACACCTCCGTGTTGCCGCTGGCAGGCAACGTCATTACCAACGACATCCGCGAGAATTGCCAGATACTGAAACATCAGGCGGAGAGCCTCAAGACCAAATTCGGGTCATGTCTCCCCACCAGTGTCAATCAGGACGACATCATCTCCATACCCGGTATTCGCAATCAGGAGCCTCGCGAGATTAGCGTCCGTACCCTCGCCGGCATCATCAAGTCGCGTATGCAGCTTATTCTTGAGCAGGTGGGCTACGAGATTCAGCTTTCTGGTTTCGAGCGGCAGCTTATTGCCGGAGTGGTGCTGACAGGCGGTGGTGCCCGTATGAAGAACATCAAGGAGTTTGCCGAGCTGGTCATTGGTCTTGATACCCGCATTGGCACTCCCGACGAGCACCTTGACACCTCCGGCAGCGTCAACTTCGAAGATCTCAGCCACCCCATGTATGCCACGGGTATCGGCTTGGTCATCTATGGCTTAGAGGCTGAGGAAGCAGCCGTTCAGAAGGCATCGCAGACAATAGAGACATCCGCTCCTATGCCGGAATCCGAGCCCGTCGAGGAAGAGAAGCCGTTGGAAAAGAAAAAAGAAAAGAAAGAAAAGGTCAAGAAACCTAAGGATGGACGTAACTTTGGCGGTGTGGTGTCGGATTGGCTGGCGAAGATATTCACCGAAGAAGACTTGGGTGAATGATTGCGCGTGAAAAATTGGTCTGTTAGGAACATGATTCGCCATGCCCAATTGCAAGATATATGACATTGTTTATAACCTGTTGATAAACAATTGGGCGCAAAGACATCCGTTTGAAAATAAAAGTGTAATTTTACAAATTGAAATAGGCGTGTGATTTGTGGTGTAATTTTATGGATATTAATAATTTAAATAGTTTCGAAACGATGGACGACAACAATAATTCGCAGTTTTTGGCGTTTGATTCGCCGCTGAATCAGTCATCATATATCAAGGTTGTGGGTGTCGGCGGTGGCGGAAATAACGCGGTGAACCACATGTTCCGCATGGGCATCAAGGGTGTGGACTTCATCGTCTGCAACACTGATGTGAAGGCTCTGAACGGTAGCCCTATCACCAACAAGCTGCAGTTGGGCAGTTCGGGCATGGGTGCAGGCAACGACCCCGCCAGGGCGCGACGTGCTGCCGAGGGTAAGGAACAGGAGATTAAAGAGCTCTTCGAACATAACACTAAGATGGTGTTTATCACCGCCGGTATGGGTGGTGGCACTGGTACTGGAGCCGCTCCGGTGATAGCCCGTGTTGCCAAGGAAATCCGCATCCAGGACGACGATACCGACGAGGAAGGCCGTATACTGGTGGTGGCAGTGGTGACGACTCCCTTCCAGTTTGAAGGCAAGGTGCGTCTGCATCAGGCCCTGGAGGGCGTGGAGGAACTGCGCAAGAATGTCGACGCCATACTGGTCATCAACAACGAGAAACTCCGCAGCTATGGCAACTTGGTCATCACCGATGCCTTTGCCATGGCCAACGATGTGTTGCTGACTGCCGTGAAAGGCATTGCTGAGATTATCACGCTCAACGCTTTCGTGAATATCGACTTCCGCGACGTGAACACGGTGATGGCCAACAGTGGCACTGCCCTGATGGGCATCGGCGAGGGCGAAGGTGAGAACCGCGCCCTGCAGGCCGTGGAGCAGGCGGCAACGTCGGTGCTGCTCGACGACAACGACATCGCAGGAGCCAAGAATGTGTTGCTCTATTTCTCCTATAGTCCCGATAATAAGGCTACAATGGACGAGCTGACAACCATCACCGACTATGTGAGTCAGAAGACAGGTTCCGATAACATTATTTGGGGTACAGGCGAGGATGAGTCGTTGGGTGACAAGGTGAAGATTACGCTGATTGCCACTGGTTTCGAGCAGAAGGAGCGTGTGGAGGCCACCCGCCACCAACTCGCCCCGGAACAGCCTGTGCAGAGGCCTGTCGTCACTCCTGTTGATCCAAAGGGTGAACCTCATATCGTTCCGAAACAGGAGCCTGTCGCACCCCAGGGAACAGAAAGTCTCGATGTGCGCAACGCCGAGCGCAAAGTTGTCGTAGAACAGGTGTCGACACCTACTGACATGGAAAAGCCCGCCGTACAACCAGTCAAGCGCAATGTCATTCCACTTGACGCCGACGAGGAGGCACCGGCTGCAAAACGTCCTGCCGAACAGATGCCAGCGGACGATGGCCTGCGTATCGTCAATCGTCAGGAGGAGAAACCTCGGACAGATAGTGTCCATGACGGGCAACCGCTTAATCGTCCCGCAACGGTGGCGCAAGATGATAGTACTCGTGTCAGCAGGCCTGTCGTCAACCCTCAGCAAGACTATGATAATGTATACGGTCAGCCGACACCTGACAAGTTGGTGATGGAAGCCATGAGCCGTTCTGAGCGCATCAGAATGATGAACGACCTGTTGCGAAACCATGCCGACGGTGCGGCCAAGATAGAGGCTATGAACCCTATGGAACTGACGGGCGAACGACTTTATCAGGCTCTGCATTCGTCGGAGTCGGGGGCTAAAAACCCCGGTGTTGCCGCCGACGGGGCTATCAAGCCCAACGATTATCTGTACACCGTGGTGGACTGAAAATTGGGAATGGTTTAATGTCGAAGGATATTAAGGTTTTAAAGGTGTGCTTGCCTTTTAGCCTTTTAAGCGAAGCAGCCCCTTAACCTTTTAAGCGAAAGGATTCTCAGTTCGTGACAGATAATAAAAACTCTCAATCATCAGCACTTCATTCTACGCCTACCGCACTTCGGCATCGCCGAGCAGCGGTAGGCGTGGTGTGTGGTATCTTGGCAGCTGTCTGCTATGGCACTAACCCTCTGGGGGCATTGAAGCTCTATGCCGAGGGAATGCCCACTAGTAGCGTGCTTTTCTACCGTTTTGGGCTGGCATGGGTGATTATCGCCATCGTGATGGCGGTGCGAAGCATCCCTAAAGCAGGTGGCAGGCGTGAGACTCTACGTGTCACCCGCAAGGAGTTTGGTTCGCTCACATTACTGGGACTGCTCTTCATTGTCTCTTCTCTCACCCTGTATCTCAGTTTCCACCTGATGGATGCAGGTGTTGCCTCCACCATCCTGTTCACCTATCCCGTGATGACTGCCGTCATTATGGCGGTCTTCTTCCACGAGCGTGTGGGATGGCTTACCGTTGCTTCCATTGCCCTTTCGCTTGTGGGAGTGGCGTTGCTCTACTGGGGTGACGGCACTGCCACGCTGCCCGTATGGGGCGTGGTGCTGGTGCTGCTGTCGGCACTGTCGTATGCCCTCTATATCGTGGTGGTGAACCGCAGCCATCTGCCGATGTCGTCGTTCAAGATTAACTTCTTTGTACTCTTCTATTGCGCCTTGGGCATGGTGGGGTACTCCCTGCTGTCGGGCGAGCCGCTCACCTTGCCGCATGGCTTCACCAGTTGGTTCTATGTCGGCTGGCTTGCCATCGTGCCTGCCATCATGGCACTGGTGTTGATGGTCTATGCCGCTAAGTGGGTTGGCTCTACCACTACCGCCATTCTTGGGGCGCTGGAACCCCTCACCGCCGTGCTGATAGGCATCTTCGTCTTTGGCGAGAAGTTCACCCTCACCTTGGCACTCGGCATCGTGCTGATTCTCGCCGCCGTCACCATTATTGTCATCAAGCCCCAAAAACAAACCACATGACCATTGCCGCGTTAGTCTCAGGAGGTGTCGACAGCTCCGTAGTAGTGCATCTGCTCAAGGAGCAGGGCTACGACCCCACCATCTTCTACATCCGCATAGGAATGGAGGATGAAGAAGGCTACATCGATTGTCCCGCCGAGGAGGATATTGAAATCACCTCCTTCATTGCCAAGAAATACGGCTGCCGTTTCGAAGAGGTGAACCTTCATAAAGAGTATTGGGACAATGTGGTCAGCTACACTATCGAGTCGGTTCGCAAAGGCCTTACCCCCAACCCCGACGTGATGTGCAACAAGCTCATCAAGTTTGGAGCTTTCGAGCAGCGTTGCGGCAAAGACTTCGACCGCATAGCCACAGGGCACTACGCACAAACTGAATGCTTGAATGTGTTAATGTCTGATTGCATGAGTGGCTTGCGCGATAAAAACTCAAACAATCAAGCAATCAAGCAATCAAGCAATCAAACGGTTTTCCTAGCTTCTGCCAAAGACCCTGTGAAAGACCAGACCGACTTTCTTTCGCAGCTCTCCTACGCACAAATCAGCAAACTCATGTTCCCCATTGGCGGCATGATGAAGAGCGAGGTGCGCGACATAGCCCACGCAGCCCATCTCCCCTCCGCCGACCGCAAGGACTCGCAGGGCATCTGCTTCCTCGGCAAGATAAACTACAACGACTTCCTGCGCCGATACCTTGGCGAGCGCGAGGGCAAGATTGTTGAGCTGGAGACTGGCAAGATACTGGGCACCCACCGCGGCTATTGGTTCCACACCATCGGACAGCGCAAAGGTCTCTTTCTCAGCGGTGGCCCGTGGTTTGTGGTGAAGAAGGACATCGACGAGAATGTCCTCTATGTGTCGCAAGGCTACGACCCCGACGCGCAATATGGCAACCGTGTCGACCTGCTCGACTTCCACTACCTCAGCTACGACCTATGGAGCGAGCAGCTAGAGGCAGGCATCCCCGTAGATGTGAAATTCAAAATACGCCACACCCCCGACTTCGCGCAGGGCCATCTCATCCGCACAGAGCAGGGTGTCTCCATCCTCTCCGACGTGCGCATCCAAGGTATCGCCCCCGGCCAATACGCCACCATCTACGACAACGACGCCCA
>CAMZFW010000041.1 GCA_947306225.1 uncultured Bacteroidales bacterium | reverse complement strand
CTGCAATCAAGCATATCTTGCTTTTGTTGAATATATTATTCTTCATTGTTTTCATAGCAGATAATATTTAAGGTTGACACTACCGTTGTGGGGGTATAATAATAGGAATAACATGAGTTCTGTGTTTCTGTAATTGGTAGCAAAAACTAATTGACAATCATTATATTATATTATATTATATTATATCATATTATCAATTATTTATTTTGCAAAGATACAAACAATAATTGTATTCTACAATTATTACCACTATTTTTAACATTTTGGCGGTCAAGCAGCCGTATCATTGTGATTTGGCAACACCGCTCATCATGAATGTCATCTCAGGTGTACCACGGTGATGCCATCGCCACCAAGTTCCAACCGTTCAGAATGAAACGACTTCACATCACGGTTACCCATCAGATAGTCGCGGATTATCTGCTTTAGAATGCCGTAGCCTTTGCCATGCAGGATGCGCAACTCTTTCTCGCTGAGCAGCTGCGCGTCGTCCATAAAGTGCTGCAGGTTCTCCATCGCCTCATCGGCACGCTGGCCTCGAAGGTCGATAGTGGGGTTGAAATGCTTTCGCTTCTCGTTAATGTCGTCGTAAATAGACTGGAAGCGGCTATTCTGCATACTGGTCTTGTCTACGGGAATGTGCTTCTTCTTGGTGGCGGTGAGTCGGCTGAGGGCGATGGTCATGCGGATGCTGTTGCTCTCCACCACGGCCTTCTTGCCTTTTATCTCCACCACCTCGCCAAAGGTGTCTTGCCCGTCGATACGCACGATGCTGCCCACCGCGATGGGCTGGCTGCTGTCGGTGTCATCGTTTTCGCTGCCTTTCTTGGGGGCAACCGCGCCGATGGCCTTTTGCGACATGGTGGCACCACCTTTCACCTTTTCCAACATCTCGTCGTGCTGTTCCTGTGCCGATGCCAAACGCTCGGCTTCCGCCTTCATGCGTTGTCGTGCCTGCAGCGTACGCTCGCGTTCCGCCTGCGCCGACTTGATGTCGCTGATGGTCTGTTCCACCGTGCGGTTGGCGTCGGCGAGTATCTGCTGTGCCTCCTTGCGTGCATTGCTAAGTATCTCATGACGTTTGCCTTCAATCTTCTCGTTGAGTTGCTGGTATTTGGCAGTCACCTCTGCCAGAAAGTTGTCCGCCACTTCCAGCTCCGTGCGCTGCCGTGCCACCTCCTGCTTGTCGAGTTCGAGTTGCTGCAGCTGATGTTCGAAGTTGAGCATCTCGCCGCCCACCTTCTCGCTTGCCGCCTTGAGCACCTCTTCGGGAAAGCCGATACCCTGTGCTATCTCAAAGGCGAAGGAGCTACCCGGATGCCCAATGGAGAGACGGTAGAGCGGCTGCATCTTCTCTGTGTCGAACAGCATCGCCCCATTGCGGATGCCCGCACATTTGTCTGCCAACAGCTTCAGGTCGGCATAGTGGGTAGTGACGACACCGAAGGCGTGGCGGCGGTGCAGCTCTTCGAGCAGTGCCTCGGCAATGGCGCAGCCCGATCGTGGTTCGGTGCCCCCACCCAACTCGTCAAGCAGAAAGAGGGTGCCCTCGTCAGCCGTCTCTAGCAGCTGTTTCATATTCTGCAGATGCGAAGTGTAGGTGCTCAGGTCGTTGTCTATCGACTGCTGGTCGCCGATGTCGATGAATATATTGTCGAAGATGCCAAACTCCGATGTCTCGCGGCAGGGCACCAACATACCGCACTGCAGCATATACTGTATCAGCCCCACCGCTTTCAGGCACACCGACTTGCCTCCCGCGTTAGGTCCCGATATTATCAATATGTGGGCATCGTCGTTCAGCTCTATGTCGAACGGCACCACCTCGCCCTTGTGGTTGAGATAGAGCAGCGGATGCCGCGCGTCGAGCCAGTTGACCTTGGTGATGCTGTCCACGATGGGACGTCCCGCGTGCAACGTCAGTGCGAAACGTGCCTTGGCGCGGATGAAGTCGATGCGTGCCAAGAACCAATAGGCGTTGATGAGCGCATCCAGCTGGGGGCGTATCATATCGGTAAAGCGGGCCAGTATCTTCTGTATCTCGTGCCGCTCGGCGAACTCCAGTTCGCGAAGGTCGTTGTTCAATTCCACCACCTCCGAGGGCTCCAGATAGGCGGTCTGCCGCGTCGCCGACTCGTCGTGGATAAGGCCCTTAATCTTGCGACGGTGGGTGTCGAGCATCGGTATCACCATGCGCCCGTTGCGGATAGTCACCTCGGCATTCTCAGGTGCCCAGCCTTCGTGCTTGGCGCGTGCCAGCTGACGGCTGATTTGTATGTCCACGTCGTTGCGCTTCTTGGCCATCTGCCGGCGGATGTCCAGCAGGGTGTCCGACGCGTTGTCGTATATTTCGCCCTTATCGTCTACAATCTTGTTCAGCGTCTTGGTGATGGCAGGGTTGAGGTCCACACGTGCCGCCAACTCGTGCAGCATAGGGTAGCGCACCGGGTCGTCGCGCATCAGAAAACGCAGGCACTCCCCGATGGTGTGCAGCGAGCATTTGAGGTCGAACAGCGCCTCCAGCTCTATCACCGTGTTGCCCACACGCAGGCGTGTCAGCTCCTCAGTGAGGTCTATAAAGTCCTGCGACGGGAAGCTGTTCTCCAGCACCAGTATCTGGCGAAACTCCTCGGTCTGCTGCAGCTCGCGCACCACGCGGTCGTAGCGGTTCGTGAACGACATCTCGCCCACCATGCGCACTGCCAGCGCGTTGGTACACTCCGCTGCCACCAGCTCCCGTATCTTGGTAAACCCTAGTTTGTCTTCTATAGTCATTGTCTTCTCTTTAGGGGGCTTCTATCAATTCGTTTTATTCGTTCTCATGCTTGCATGAAGATTCAAAATATCAATTCGTATCATATTGTGAGAACCTCTAATTTTTTTTGAACACGAATTATACGAATCAAACGTATCTATCATTCGTGTTTATTCGAGCGATTCGTGTTCGTATACTATGTAATTCATGTTCTAAAGTAATCAATAGAAGTTGCTTTTAAGTGGTTTCTATAAATTCGTTCTATTCGTTCTCATGCTTGCATGAAGATTCAAAATATCAATTCGTATCATATTGTGAGAACCTCTAATTTTTTTTGAACACGAATTATACGAATCAAACGTATCTATCATTCGTGTTTATTCGAGCGATTCGTGTTCGTATACTATGCAATTCGTGTTCGATAATAATTAATAGAAGTTGCCTTTAATCAAAATCCAAATAAAACGGCCAATGCTGTCGGAACGTCTGCAGCCTCTCATAATCGAGCACCGCGGTTCTCACCTGCGCCTGCTCCGGGTCGCAATGGCTCAGTTCCATGCCCTTGTAGTCGATGGCCGCGCTGTTGCCCGTATAGGGAATGTCCACGCCATCCACGCCGGCACGGTTCACGCCCACCACATAGCAGAGGTTCTCTATGGCACGCGCCTTCAACAGCGTGCTCCACGCCTCGTGGCGCGACCCCGGCCAATTGGCACACACCAGCAGCAAGTCGTAGTCCAGCGTCACCGACTCCTTCGGACGGTCCACCCCATTGGCGGGCAGTTTGTGCCGCTCGTTGGCGGGCACTCCGTTGCGCAGCCATTTGGGGAAACGCAAGTCGTAGCACACAGCGGGTTTGATGCGCCATCCGCGCCACTCAAACAGCTCCCGTCTCATCCCCCTCTGCAGTTGGCTCGCCTCGCTGCTCATGCGGAAGGTGTGACCCTTGTCGTAACAGCCGTAGCTGCCGTCGGGGCATACCCAGTGCAGCCGATTCACCACACCGCCGTCCTCCAACCTCACCGTCCATGTGCCCACGAAAAGTGCGTCGTGACGGGCGGCCATCCGTCGGGCAAACGCCAACGTCATCCCCTCCTGAGGCTCCGCCATGGCTGCCATATTGTCCGAAAAGCCCGTATTGAAGGTCTCCGGCACCACCAGCACGTCGGCCTCCCTCCCCAGCGTGGCAAAGGCCTCTTCCACCAGCCGATAGTTCTGTTCGGGAGCCTCCCAGGCTATGTCCTGCTGGTAGTAGGCTATGGTCAGTTGCGACTTTGTCATATCATTCGATTTCATCAGTCGTTTTCTCGCCTCAGCAGACTAACTTGTTCGTCTGAATTCGGCTTATCAATAACGTTCACAATTACAAGTATAATACCATTCCTTCTTCACCGAGGGCAACAGCTGTTCCAGCGCCTTCTGGTCCGCCTCTGTCATGGGGCAGTCGCGCAGGTCCAGCAGTTCCAACGTCTCATTCAGCCGCGCAAACTCAGGCGGCAGGTCTGTCACGTAGGTCGACCACAGCACCAGCTCCTTCAGCTCCGTCATCTGCGCCATCGTCGCCGGCAGCCCCATCAGCGGGTTACGGCTCATTTCCAAGCGTTGCAGATGTGTCAGCAGAGCGATGCTGTCCGACAGCTGCGCAATGCGGTTGCCTCTCAAATCCAACTCGCGTAGATTCACCATCTTGTATACCTCCGACGGCACCGCCTTCAGCCGTTTGCCCCGCAGTTGCAAGGCATACACCTCCGTGGGGTCTGTCACCTCCTTCAGCGACTTATACACCCTCCCCTCCTGAGCCCACGATGTGAAAACTAAAAGGTAAAAACTAAAAACTAAAAGGGCTACGCGTTTCATTTCAATTTTCAATTTTCAACTTTCAATTTCTCCATCGCCGTCCGGCGGTCCTCCTCCAGCTGGCGCACTAGGTGTTCCACCCCGTCGAAACGACACACGTCGCGTATCCTGTCCACAAACTCCACCGTCAGCACACTGCCATACAGGTCGCCGTCGTAGTCGAATATATTCACCTCAAACACCGTCTTTTCCAACCCGAAGGTAGGCTGCCCGCCAAAGTTAGCCATGCCGGCGAGCCGCCGTTGACAGTCAACGGTGCGGCAACTTTCATCTTTCATCTTTGTATTCTCAATTCCCAGCACCCTCACCGCGTACACCCCCGGTGCCGGCACCACCTTGGTACTGTCGTCAAGACACACATTGGCAGTCGGGAAGCCCAGCGTGCGCCCCACCTGCCTGCCCTTTACCACCGTGCCCCACAACCTGTAGGGGTAGCCCAGCAGTGTTGCGGCATGGTGCACGTCGCCTCGCTGCAGTGCCTTGCGCACCTGCGTCGAACTCACCTCCACCCCGTCCACGCGCAGCGGCGTGTCCACCGTCACATTCACTCCACGGCTTTCCGCCAATGCGGGCAGGCGGTCGAAATCGTTGCGCTGGCGGTTGCCGAACATGTTGTCGTAGCCCAGCACCAACGCCTTGCAACGCAGCCTGCGCAGCAGCACCCGTTCAAAAAACTCGCACGCCGACAGCTGTGCCGTCTCCACCGAGAAGTGCACCTCCACCACCTCCGCCACGCCGCACTCCTCCAGCAGCCGATAGCGTTCCTCGTTGGTGTTCACCCTGAACGATGCCGCGCTCTCGGCGTTCAGCACCTGCCGCGGATGGCAGTCGAACGTCACCACTACAGCCCGCAACCCCTGCTCCGCCGACACCCGGCCGAGCATCTTCAGAATGTGCCTATGTCCCACATGCACACCGTCGAACATGCCCACCGTCACCGCCGTGTCGAAGGGTAACTCGCTAATATCTTCTAACTTATATATGTTCATCGATTGTAATTCAGACGTGCAAAATTACAAATAATGAGCGACACCGCAAAAAAAACTTTTTCTCACCCCATTCTCACCGCTCCACCACCAGCTTCTGCGTGCTGGAACCTTGTGGCGATTCGAGTATGTATGTATAGGTATAGTATATAGCAACTTACGGTATATATGAGCCCCATTCCACATGCAATTTCCGCTTTCAAAGATACATTTTTTCTCTGAATTAGACATAGTTTCCATAACTTTTTTTTCGAAACTCACCTCAACACACCCCATCAAAATTCCACTCTTCCTTTTGCACATATCCTATAGTTATACCTTATTTATACCTTATTTATACCTTATTTATACTATTCTAGAATAGTATAAATAAGGTATAAATAAGGTATAAATAAGGTATAACTATAGGATATGTGCAAAAGAATGGGGGAAACCACACAGGGGAGCCGGGAATGGGCGGAGCAGGCAGAGTGGCAGCAGCGACGGCAGGGGAAAAAGGGGTGTCAAACGGCGGAAAGAAGCACGACAGAATGTTTTTTAACAAATGTAAGTGGCTACAAACAACCGACATACCCCATATATAAAAAAAAAATTGTTTTTCATGAAACTTTTTTGCAATTTTGTCGTTATGTAGGGTAAGAAATAGTGGAATATAATCGACAGCTATGAGACAGTTAAAAATTACCCATTCCATCACCAACCGTGACATCAAGTCGCTCGACAAGTATTTGCAGGACATCTGCAGCGAGGAGCTGCTGACGCCCGAAGAGGAGGTGCAGCTGGCACAGCGCATCAAGCAGGGCGACCAAGAGGCGCTGGACCGCCTGACGAAGGCGAACCTGCGTTTTGTGGTGTCGGTGGCCAAGCAGTACCAGAACCAGGGGCTGAGCCTGCCAGACCTCATCAACGAGGGCAACGTGGGACTGATTAAGGCAGCCAAACGTTTCGACGAGACACGCGGATTCAAGTTCATCTCGTATGCGGTGTGGTGGATTCGCCAGTCGATACTGCAAGCCATAGCGGAGAACAGCCGCATCGTGCGCCTGCCGTCGAACCAGCTGGGCGCACTGAACAAGCTGAAGAAAGAAATCAGCCGCCTCGAGCAGGAACTGGAGCGCCCGCCATCGGAAGAGGAACTGGCCGACATGCTCGACATCCCCGAGGAGAAAATCAAGAGCATCCTGGGCATCTCGGGACGCCACATTTCCATCGACGCGCCGTTGGTGGCCGACGAGGATGTGAACTTTGTGGACGTGCTGCCCAACGAGGACACGCCGCCGACCGACAGCGCGCTGATGCAGGAGTCGCTGTCGCAGGAGATTGAGCGCGCACTCTCCACCCTCACCGAGTATGAGCGCGAGGTGATTAAGATGTATTTCGGCATCGGAATGCCCCACGCGCTGAGCCTCGACGAGATAGCGATGAAGTTCGGCCTGACGCGCGAACGCGTGCGCCAAATCAAGGAGAAAGGCATCAAACGCCTCCGCGTGAGCAGCAAGAGCAAACACTTGCAGCAATACTTATAAAAGTGAAAGGTGAAAGGTGAAAATTGAAATTATTGAAGAACGATGCCCCAATAATTTTCAATTTTCAATTTTCAATTTTCAATTTCAAAAAGGTGGATCTTCTTCTGAAATATTTCCCGGAACTGACGGAGCGGCAACGAGAGCAGTTTGCCGCTTTGCTGCCTTTGTATGAGGACTGGAACGCGAAGATTAACGTCATTTCGCGCAAGGACATGGACAACTTCTACGAACACCATGTGCTGCACAGCCTCGCCATCGCCAAGGTGCAGCCGTTCAAGTCTATGTCGGAGGTGCTGGACGTGGGCACGGGCGGCGGATTCCCGGGCATACCGCTGGCCATCATGTTCCCTGGCGCCAACTTCCATTTGGTGGACTCTATCGGCAAGAAGATAAAGGTGGTGCAGGATGTGGCGCAACAGCTGGAGCTGACCAATGTGCGTGCCGAACAGCTGCGCGCCGAGCAGGTGGAGGGGGAGTACGACTTCATCGTGTCGCGGGCGGTCACCTCGTTGGGCGAGTTTACCAAATGGGTGCGCGGCAAGGTGTCGGACAGCCATTATCATAAGCTGCGCAACGGCATACTATACCTAAAGGGCGGCGACCTGACCGAAGAGCTGGCACCGTTCAAGAAAAAGGTGCGGACATGGGACATCGCCGACTTCTTCGAAGAGGAGTATTTTGAGACCAAGAAGGTCATCTACTTACCCTATAAATAATTAAGCCTCTGTGAAAAAGAGCCTGCCACTATTCATCCTTCTATTGCTGGCCACGGGCCTGGCAGCCCAAACCAAGCAGCAGTCGATAACATTTGTGGTGGGAGACTGCAAGTTTGACATGGTGTGGGTGCAGGGCGGCACGTTTATGATGGGCTGCGAGTCTGTTGACAACAAAGTGCACTCGACCTCGACGGGCAGCGGCGTGCAGATGATTAATCAGGGAAAATACGACGAATTTCCTTCCCATGCGGTGAGGCTGGACAACTATTACCTGGGGCGATATGAGGTGACCCAACGCCTATGGGAGACGGTGATGGGCTACAACCCGTCTAACTTCAAGGGCGACGACCTGCCGGTGGAGCAGGTAAGCTATACCGAGGTGAAGGAGTTTATACGACGGCTGGACAGCCTGACGGGCTACCATTTCCGCCTGCCCACAGAGGCGGAATGGGAATATGCGGCACGCGGGGGAAGGCACTCGGGCGGCTACACCTACGCGGGCGGGGCCGACGCCATGAAGGTGGCATGGGGGCAGGTGAACAGCGGCGACTCGACCCATACGGTGGGAGGCCTTGTGCCCAACGAGCTGGGGCTGTACGACATGACGGGCAATGTGTGGGAATGGTGCAACGACTGGTACCGCGACATCGAATACGCATGGCAGGTGGCGAAGGCATTGGACATGCCCGACTATATAAAAAACGAAAAGGGACTCATGACGTGGCTTATGAGCACGGGACGGCTGAGCTACCATCCGGGCATTAGCGACGCCATATTGCTGTTGAAGGACAGCGAATTTGACGAGGAGGTGCTCAATCCCAGAGGTCCCGACACGGGAGAATGCCGCGTGGGACGCGGCGGGTCGTGGACCGACGAGGTGAAGGACTTGCGCATATCGTACCGAAACCTTTGGGTGCCCTGGATAAAGCTGAGCGTACTGGGGTTCAGGCTGGCACTGGACGCTGACAAGAAAGACCAATCCTCTGCCAATGAGGGGACAGTGTGGATGCCCAACCAATATATCATCGACTCGATTGTGGGCGACAAGATATACAGCTCGACCACCACGCAGGCTGCGGCACGCATGGCGCAGGGGGTGATGGAAGGAGTGTTCAGCGTGGCTCCTGAGAAGCAGGTGCGTTTCTCGGCGGGCAACCTGCAGTATAACGCGGTGGCGGGACTGTGGCGTTTTGCCGACAAGCAGTACGACCTGATAGGGGACGACAACATACGCTACGGCAAGCATTATGCGGGATGGATAGACCTATTTGCCTGGGGCACGAGCGGCTACCGCGAGAAATATCCTTACTACTTTTCGCCCAATTCGGCCTACTACGGCAATGGAGCCGACAAGAATATCGACGGCACCAGCTACGACTGGGGTGTGTATAACCGCATATCCAACGGGGGCGATCGCGAGGGGATGTGGCGCACGCTGAGCGTGTATGAGTGGGACTACCTGCTGACGGGGCGCCCCGACGCATGGCTGCTGCGCACCATGGGACAGGTGAACGGCGTGCAGGGGTTGGTGGTGATGCCCGACGACTGGCTGAAACGGGGGTTCGACACACTGCTCTACAGCACCATCTATCTCTTCACTCCCGAGCAATGGCAGGTGATGGAACGTGCCGGAGCGGTGTTTCTGCCTGCCGCGGGCATGTGCAAGATGATGAATTACGTGGCAGGGGTGCCGTATGCTTCTAATCCCTTCAAGAACAATGCTCCTATCGAGGGATTGACCGTTGGATATGGGACACAGATACCGATGGTGCATGAGAGCGTAAGCACCATGGCCAAAGTGGCGAACTGCACCACCGACTTCACTGATGGGCATGGCGATGATGATATCATGACTATTGCAGAAATGGATTTTGCCATAAAAAGCAGCAACGCGCCATTGATAGAAGGGGACGAGCAAATAGGCTACTATTGGACAACCATCCACAGCGACAAACGGAATGCGATGGGGATGTGCTTTGCTGTGGGTTGGAGCGCCTATATCATGCCCTTGGAGCGGCTGACCCGATGCTCGGTGCGACTGGTGCAGGATGTGAAGGCGGACTACTAGTACATTTCCTTTGGAAAGATGTGAATTACCACCAATTGGCCATGAATCACTCATGGGCAACAATTTGGTAATATGTGTTTTACAAATTATTATTCAAAAAAAAAAAAAAATGTGTAATTCAAAAATAATTTGTATATTTGCAGCGTCGTTTGTGGGTTAAACGATGATATTCGTCAATTACAAAAAGAAGTATTAACCAGCTAATTAATAGCTCACGGAATATAAACAAAAACAAACCATTATGAAGAAAAACGTCGTATTATTACTAACATTAATGATTCAATGCGGGGTTCTGATGGGGCAGACCTCGATAGAAAGCGTTACAATTAATCCCGCAACAGGCGGTGATGTCTGCGGAATTGTGCGTACGTGGAAAAATTCCATGTCAGTCGCCTATCACCAAAACAAATTCTCGTTAATTGACTCGACAACAAACATGGTATATTCGTCCGACGTAATCACCTCTCTTCCTGGCTATCCCAATTACACCATCAACGACATACGGATTGTAGGAGACACCGCCTATTGTGGAGGGGCATCTGGAAGCAATGCGATGATAGCCTATATCAACATTAACGATTTGTTAGGTTCAGGCAGTATTCCATTCAATGTCATTACAGTTGACAATATCAACCAAGTTACCAAGTTGGCAGCCTACCGCAATACCCGAATGAACGGTGTCGGGATAGCGGCAATCGGGACAGACCATGATGGTTACTACTACATGATTGAGTGCAACAACTATGGAGGAAGTACAACCTTTTCTGCCACCTCTAGACAATGTTTTAACCAGTCTCAAATAGAAACTCTTACCGACGTGGTGGTCACTAAGAATTACGTTGGATTTGTAGGCATAATGTCAAACACCTACGAGGTCTGCATTCGCCGGGGAGACAAGAACGGGATATTTGCCTCTACGCTTATTGACACAATTCACCGATATGGCTACTGGTCTACGAAAATAGAGACACTTCCCGTGGCAGAAAAACTTGAAAATAATAATATTGCGGTTGCGGCAGTTTTTTTAGACACCCTACCATCAGGCAGTGTCCATTCGGCTCAGACATTCCTGTTCAATCTGTCCAATATGGATTTTTTCAATGCTTGGCGGATGATTCAGGCTGACATACTATCGGTGACGGACCTGGTTTATATGCCATCAAAGAATATATTGCTGATGGCTATTGTAACAAGCGAGGGAGGATACTTTATTGTCCAAACAACTCCGTACTCACCAGTCAGCTATACCACCACTGTTATTACACTGACAAATAGAGAGGACATCTGTAGCATGGACTTCCGAAATTCTAGTTATTTCATCTTGTCAACAACACACCACTGGATGCTCCAGAAACTCATACACCCGTGTCTTCCAAATAGTTGTATCGAAACAAGAGATGTTGAGTTTCTTCATGAGACCGTGACGTTGGACAATCCATTGCCCCATGTGTGGTCTTTGTACTATTCGCGGTACTATCATGACAAACTACCTCAACGGGACTTTGTTTATTCACTGGATTGTATTTCTTTCTAAAACAAGTATAATTATGAGAAAAAGGACTTTATTGACAATAGCCTTGCTGGGGATACTGATACCAACAAATGGTCAGGTGGTCAACTATGGTGACTCGAATTATATGTTCATCCATTATAATCCAACTCCACCCATTTCTTCATTAGGAACTTCAGCAATTGCCTATGGGACAATCTTAGCGAGGTCCGAAGTGGTTGAAAACGGAACGATATTCGCCGTGGACTCAGTTGAACATATCCATGGCATCGCCTTCACCGCTGACACCATTATTCACGGAATGTATGGTTACAGACGAGATAAATCAATACCAGTAGGACTCTACCTGTATAATGTGCCTAGAGGTACAGACGAACCCATACTAATCGACTCCGTAATTGTTGACTGCACCATGCCGTATAAGCAGTTTGTGTACCATTCTTTTGACACATACGCTTTTCCTCACCATTATCTGCATGACTCCGTGCCAGTATACGAGCGGTTGTTCTCACGTGAGCATGTGTTTGGTCCCAACGATTCTGTATTTGTGTCGTTCGGGTTTCTTCCAACCCCAAAGATTGAAGGAATCGAATGTGACTATTGGGATACGTGGCGATGCATCTTTCATGTAATATTTCCTGGCGACCAACTATATAATAGGCATATTGATAACAGAGGGAAATACACCTATCAAGGAGGAGGCCAACCCGGCCCCGTATTCCCCATCCGGCACCGGGCGTGCCCGAAGTTGGAAGGGTTGCGGGTGGACAGCGTGGACGGCACGCGGGTGTGGATTTCGTGGCCGCCGGTGGACTCAGCGACGTTCTACCACCTGGAGTACGGCCCCAGCGGGTTTAAGTACGGTTGCGGCGTTTACAGCGAGGGGGCCGTGGTGGAGGTGGACAGCATCAGCACGACCTCGTACTGCATCAGCGGCACAGACCCTGACCTGGTGTACACCTACTTCGTGAGTGCCTACTGCCAGACGATGAAGCAGTTCGGCATGCCAGACAGTGTCCGCATCGCGGCTAACGACGTGATGCCGTGTGCCCAGGCGGAGGGGCTGCGCATCGACAGCCTACTGCCGCACGGCGTGAGGCTGGCATGGGACACCGTGCCGGGGCAGATAGACTTCCAACTGCATGTGCGACGAGACGACACTGCCGCCATCGACCTACGTCCCAGCAGCAACCCCTACGATTTGGTGGGACTGAGAGACAGCATCCTATACACCATAACGCTCCGTGCCAGATGTCCCCATGTGTGCCCCCTGCACGACACATTGGTGTGGGGCAGGTGGGGGCATCCCCTCCAGTTCACTCTCTACGCCCCTGACAGCCCCGACAGCAACGAGGTGGGCGTGGCGGAGGTGCGCGGTGCCCTGCAGGTGGCCATCGTGCCCAATCCCGCACGAGGAAGCGTCACCATCGTGTCGAAGGGCTTGGCGGCAGCAGGTGGCGGCACCATCAGCATTACCGACGCTGCCGGCAGGCGGGTGCTGGACGAACCGCTGAGGTCGGACAGCCAGCAGCTGGACATCACCGCCCTGACGGCAGGAGTCTACTTCGTCACCCTCACCACCTCACAAGGCTCCGCCACGGCAAAGCTGGCGGTGGAGTGATTCGTGCCAAAATCGCAATGTGCCGAAAGTACGCTACTATGTTCTGGTTTTCACTATAGTAGCGTGCATTCGGCATGTGCCTGACGACTCCTGTCATGCCCCACGACAAGCGAGGGGCGACCCGCTTGTCGTGGGGCGGTAATAGGCTTATGGGCTTACAGCACTTATGTCAGCCGACAATGATTTTTAATTCTAATTTTTAATTTCTAGTGGTTATTAATTTTTTTTTCGTATCTTTGCTTTTTAAATATTAGAATAATAAAATGCCTATTCTTTTGTTGCACAAAAGGATAGGCAAAATTAAGGTTATTATGCACATCGCTATTGCAGGTAATATCGGTTCGGGCAAGACCACATTGACGAAGATGTTGGCGCGTCACTATGGGTATAGACCCATATACGAGTCGACGGAGACGAATCCGTATATCAACAGTTTTTATGAGGATATGCGTCGTTGGTCGTTCAACATCCAGATATACTACCTCCATACCCGCACACGCCAACTGCTGGATGCCCATAAGGAGAGCAAAAATATCATCCAAGACCGCACACTGTATGAGGATGCCTATATCTTCACGCCCAACCTGCACGCGATGGGGCTGATGAACACGCGCGACTTCGACAACTACCAGCACACGTTCGAGCTGGTGTCGTCGTTCCTTCAGCCGCCCGACCTGCTGATATACCTGCGTGCCGACGTGCCGACGCTGATACGCAACATACAGTCGCGTGGCAGAGAATACGAGAACAGCATCCGCCTGGACTACCTGACGGGACTCAACAAACGATATGAGGACTGGGTGGAGAACTACAACAAGGGCAAGATTATCATCGTAGACCTGAACAAGCTGGACTTTGTGGCAAGGGAAGAGGACCTTGGCGCGGTGTACAACATGATAGATGCCGATATTAATTCACTATTCACTTGAACCGATGAGAACTTTAGCCATCATACCCGCACGATATGCCTCGACCCGATTCCCGGGCAAGCCACTGGCCCCGCTGGGCGGCAAGTTTGTGATAGCATGGGTTTGGGAATGCGTTGCCTCATTGCCATCACTGAGCAAGGCTGTGGTTGCCACCGACGACGGACGCATAGCCAAGGCTGTGACGGCATTGGGCGGCAAGGCCATGCTGACCAACAGCGGCCACCGCAGCGGCACGGACCGTTGCGGGGAGGTGCTGGAACGCCTAGAGGCGGCAGGGGAACAGTACGACGTGGTGCTCAACGTGCAGGGCGACGAACCCTTTGTGAAACAAGAGCAACTGGAGAGCCTGACAGCCTGCTTTGCAGACAGCGACACACAGATAGCCACCCTCATGACAACCATCCACGAAAGCGAAGAGCTGCTGTCGCCTAACAATGTGAAGGTGGTGTGCGACCAGAAAGACCGTGCACTATACTTCAGCCGACAGCCCATCCCCTACCTGCGAGGCGTGGCACAGGAGGAATGGCTGCAAAAACACATCTACCACAAGCATGTGGGGATATATGCCTTCCGAGCCTCGACGCTGAAAGAGCTGGTGCGCCTGCCTCAGTCGCCCTTGGAAGTAGGCGAAAACCTAGAGCAACTGCGCTGGCTGGAAAACGGCTACAGCATACAGATGTGCCATACACAGACCGCCAACATAGGCATCGACACTCCAGAAGACCTGGAGACGGCAGAACAATATTTAGCAAACAGAAATACCAACAAGATATAACTAATCCCGTATGAATATAACAGAACTTATCGTTGAATTTGTCCAACAAGGTAATGTAGTTGAATTTCCCGGCATGGGAACATTGACAGGCAGCAACGTGAGCGCCCATCACGATACCGCCACAGGCACCTATTATCCCGCACGTCGCACGGTGGTGATGAACAACGCCCTCTCTGGAAGCAAGGCGATAATCCGCCACATTGCCGAAAAGGAGTGTGTGACCAACGACATCGCAGAACAGATGTGGAACAACTATATCGCGGCGCTTGAGGATAAACTGCGTCGCACGGCTTCGGGTCATGAGTTTCCCGGACTGGGGACCATGCGGATGAAGGGGTCGAGCGTGGTGTTCGATGCCTTGCCCGACCTGGACCTGGATGCCAACAAGAGACACGAGCAGCCACTGGAGCATGTGGCGACATACACCCCAAAGGCTGTCGCCGACCCGTTTGCCGCCTTTGACAAGCCTGCCACCCCAGCACCCGAACCAGAACCGGAGCCAGCACCCATTCCCGAGCCAGAGCCTGTACACGCCCCGACACCCACACCGGAGCCCGAACCCGTGGTGGTACCTCCCATTGTGGAGACACCTGCACCGACGAGCAACGCCGACCACCTGTCGGAGGTGAAACGGATGCTGGACGAGATACCCTCGTCGCCTAAAGATGCCAAGGAAAAACGAATGGCAGAGAAGGCTGCCGCCAAGGCAGAGAAGGAGGCACGCCGTGCTGCCGAAGAGGCGGAGAAGGCCGCTGCCCGCAAGGCCGAGACGGCGCTGCGCGAGCAAGAGCGAGCAGCCAAGGAGCAAGCCAAGGCAGCCAAAGAACAGGAGAAAATGGCAGCAAAAGCCAAGAAACAGGAAAAGAAAGAGGAGAAGAAGCGTAGACACGGCTGGCTGTGGATACTGCTGATACTGCTGCTGTTATTGCTGGGATGCGGCGCATACTACTACTTCACCCAGATGCGCACCCCCAAGGGCGAAAGCTGCGCACGTGAAGTGGAACTGTCGTACAAAGACCAATTCACTGACGACCGTAACCTGCTGGTATTTGACGAGAAGGACATAAACAGAAGCACCATATTGGTACACAACTTCATGGCCGACTATGTACACCAGTTCTTGCTGGCACGCCACTATGGCAATGCCTTTGCGCCCGTGATGAGCCAGGTAGACCAATATGCCGACAGCCGACTGCACGAACTGATGGTAGAGGGCTACTGCGTGAAACGTTTCTTCCCATACGAGGACTTCTGGCTGAAGCGGAACTATGCCGAATACAAAGAGGCGGGTGCCAACTACTACCGCTGCAAAGTGCAGGGCGAACTGATGAACCTCGACTTCCTAGACGGGCTGCTTGACGACATCATTGTTGGTCTGGGTCTGCACGCCGACGGCTATGGCCTGAACGGCTATGGTGCCGGCGGAAACGGCGGCAGAGGAAATGCCAACGCCAATGCCAACAAGAAGAACGACCAGCCCTACGTGGAGGTGGTGCCCGAAGCCCCAACTTTCAAGAACAGCAAACAGGGATTCGACATCATAGCGGGATTCTTCACCTCGAAGAAGTCTGCCAACAAGTGTGCCAACCAGCTGAAAGCCCTCGGCAGTGATGCCTACATCATCAGCAAGTCGGGCGGCTACTATGTGAGCATGGGTTCCGCACCCACCTACACGGCAGCACAGGCTATGGAGAATCACATCAAGTCGTGGTACAAGAGCGACGTGTCTATCAAGAACTTCAACGAGTAGCCACTGAGCATGGGCCATCACAAGCTGGAGCGTTTTGCAGAGAACCTGACATTCCCGAACCTCTTTCAGGTGTCGTATGAGATGCTGAAGGAGGAGGGCTTTGCCCTACGCGGGGGATGGCATCGGTTTTTCGGCAACAGCAACCCCATCACGCTGGAACTGGGATGTGGCAAGGGCGACTACACGGTGAGCCTTGCCCGTATACATCCAGACCGCAACTATATAGGAGTTGACATCAAGGGTGCGCGTCTGTGGCGCGGTGCCAAGACCAGCAACGAGGAGCAGATGAAGAACGTGGCATTTGTGCGCACACGCATCGAGCTGATAGAACAATTCTTTGCCACTGACGAAGTGTCGGAGATATGGATTACCTTCCCCGACCCGCAGCCCAAGAAGGAGAACAAACGCCTCACCTGCGAACGGTTCTTAGGCTACTACAAACAATTCCTCCGTGCGGGTTCGCCCATACACCTAAAGACCGATTCACAGGAGCTGCATGACTATACCCTCAACGAGGTCATACCTGCAGGAGGGTACAAAGTGGAATATGCGACCGACGACCTATATGCCACCCGGGCAGAAGAGCACAGCGAGATACCCTGCCTAGCGGAAGCCCAGATGACGCAGACCTTCTACGAACAGGCCTACCTTGCACAGGGGAAGCCCATCACCTATTTGAAATTCTATATCAACTAAGAAATAATCAACAATAAAGTATTAATATATAAAAATTAATTGTTATGTCAGGACACAACAAATGGTCAAAAATCAAGAGAGCCAAAGGCGCAGCCGATGCCAAACGCTCCAAGCAGTATTCGAAAATTTTGAAAGAAGTAGCCGTTGCCGTGCGCGAAAGCGGCCCTGACCCCGACAGCAACCCCCGCCTGCGCCTGCTGGTGCAGAATGCCCGTGGCTGCAACATGCCCAAGGACACACTGATGCGCGCCATCAACAAGGCTAGCGACAAGGATGCCGCCGTGTTGCAGGAGATTACTTTCGAGTGTCATGTGAACCATGGTATTGCCCTATTTATCGAGTGCCTGTCCGACAACAATATGCGCACCGTTGCCAACGTCCGCAGCATCATGAATAAGAACGGTGGCACGATGGAGACCAACGGCAGCCTCAGCTTCCTATTCACCCGCAAGGGTGTCTTTGTCATCCCCCGCAAGCCCGAAATGGACGTCGAAGAGCTAGAAATGGCACTCATCGACGGCGGACTGGAAGAGATGGAAGTGGACGACGAATACCTGACCCTCTACACCGCCTACGAAGACTTCGGCAACATGGTGAAGATGTTGGAAGAAATGAAGATAGAATGCGAGAGCGCAGAACTGCAACGTATTCCCAACACCACCCGTGCCATTGACGAAGACTCGAT
>CAMZFW010000040.1 GCA_947306225.1 uncultured Bacteroidales bacterium | reverse complement strand
CGTCGAAGAGGTCCTCGACGTTGTTGGTGGTGACATACTGCATGAAATGTTTGGCGATGGGGCCTTTGGCGCGGAACTCGCCCATGTGGCTCACGTCGAACACGCCCACATTGTTGCGGACATTGTTGTGCTCTTCAACTAATCCGGTGTACTGGATAGGCATGTTGTAGCCTGCAAACTCGGCCATCTTCGCACCTAGCGAGATGTGTAAATCGGTGTAGGGTGTGGTTTTCATCTTGTTGATTTATTATTTATTATGAATTAATTTGCTATTACTGCAATTTGCAAATATACACATTTTCTGTGAAATATCGCACATTTGTCGCAAAAAACTTTATCATATTCACATTTGACCCCAATCGGTAGTTAGGTTTCATGACAGAGTGGTATTTGTTTCGAGAAAATTGCTGGCAAAACCAGCGAAGGCATATAGAAAGCATTCAGTGGAGGTTTCGATAGCGAAGCGGAGAACACAGAGCTACGGCGAGACAGCGTTGTGACCAATCTGCTCAGAACAAATACGGTTCTTCCGACATACACGTAGGTGAGGTACCTATCAGAGAAGTCCAAGATTTCTGGATTTCCGCCGCAGGCGGGGAGGTGAATATCACCCGCTTCGCGAAATCCGGAAATCTTAGGGAAATCTACTTTTCTCCAAGATTTGTTATTGTAATTGTAATTGTAATTGTAATCAAGTGCCACTTAGTGCCACTTTTTTTTTCTCAAAAGTGGCACCCTAATTTTGAGCCTTTTTTTGTGTAATATTAAACGGTCGACACACACGATGCTTCCACTCTGCCTTCGCTCTGTCTTCGCTCCTAAAGTGGAGGCAAAGTGTATCCAAAAAGAGATGAAACAGCCCCTGACATCACCTATCCGTTTGTCGGAAGAACCATACTAATCTGGCATAAACCCTAATGACCGATTGGGGATAAAAAAGTGACGAAGCACTAAGGCTTCGCCACTGGACATGAAAAAGAATGAGGTATGGGGTTATCTGACTAATATCTTAACAGGCTTTTCGTTGCCGACGCGTACGAGGTAGACACCGCTGTGGGGGAGTTCGAATGTGGTGTTGTCGGGATGTTGGGTAGAGATGCCTGCGATGTGACGACCCATGAGGTCAAAGATGTGTATAGGCTGTTGTTGGGCACCTTGGACGGTTAGACGTAAGTTATTCGAGGTGATGATGTAGCCGCCAGACAGGTCGGCCTCGGTGGTGCCAAGGGGTGAATGGAAGTATGCCACGAATAGGGTGTCTTGTGTGATAATGACAGAGCGGGGGTTGTCGGTGTTATCGTCGTGCCAGCGTAAGAATTGGTTGCCAGTGTGAGGAAGGGCATAGATCAATATGGTCTCACCGGGTTGATAGAGACCTGTGCCAGAGACTTGGCCGAGGTCTTCGTTGTTGGATATGATATAGGCATAGACATGGTAGGGGTCGATTGGGCAGCTGGTGAACTGGATGTTGTTGCGCATTCTGTGACGTGTTCTGGTGCCTTTGATGGTATCTTGGTCGGGGTCGGGGTTCTCGTCGAAGGAGTGGTAGCAGATGGACATAACGTTAGGAGTGCTATGGGTATAGAATTTATGTCCGATACGGCTTGGAGAGTTGGAATTGTCATCAATGGCGACGATGAGGTTGTCGATGCCATTGTAGTGGAAGAGGGTGTCGAGAATGATGTCGTTCCAGCCACGTGAGAAGTGAAGATTGCCAGTATAGACAGTCTTGAGTTGGCTGAATGGTACGAGGCTATCGTTTTCGAAGTGGTCCATATTGGTGTGAGCGAGGTAGATGGTGCAGTTTTCCTTGTCGAGGTTGGTAGTGTGCTCGTATTGGAAACTGATGGTGGAGATGGATTGTTCTCCGTTCAGTTCAGAGGCTAAGAATATTTGTTGAGAGTAGTTATAGTTCTCATTTGCGGTGAAGGGCATGCCAGTTTGAACTTCGTTGGTGCTGTTGCCAATGGTCTGTATGATGGAATTATTGCAGAGCTCGGTGTGGAATGTGATAGCATTGGCGAAGTTGCTACTATCGGCATAAGCGTTGTTTCCTGATGGATCGTAAAGAGCGCACACAGACCATTCGTATAGGGCATTGGGCTCGAGGTTGGTAATAGTAATGCGAGTGTTATGGGTGAGGACATAAGTATAGCTGTTATTGCTGTCTTTCAAGCGATAGCGTACACGGTATGCGTCGGCATTGCCACCCCATGAAAGGTTGGCGGTAGATGTGGTGATGTTGGAGTGGGAAAGGTTGGCGGGTTTAGTGTGGTTCGAGTAGTGGAAGGAGATTGTGTTGCCCGGAATGCCGATATTGTAGATTGAGAAGGAGTAGTCGCGAGTGCCATCAGTGAGGTGAGGGAAGGGGTCTGTGGAGGGTGAGAATGCGGTACGGCGGGCAATGGAAGAGAAAAATGCATTGCTTAGGTTTCCATTGGTGTGGCTGTTGCTGGATTCGGGTCGGAAAAGCCATATTTCGTCAAAGTTATCTTCGCCATCGTATCCAGCGTTGCCGTTAAAGCGAGTGTCGATGCGGTAGATAAGGAGACCCTTGCCGGGGATTGTCTTATCAAAGGTTTCTGTATTGTCGCGGTATTCTACGATATAGAATTGGTCGGGGTCGGCACTGGGGAATCGGTAGATGTTGGTGCCGGGTACCGAGTCGGCGACGGAGTGGAGTGTGTAGGTGCCAGGAGTGGTGATGAGAGGTATGCTGTCGAGCCAATTGCCATATTTGTATTTCATGTAGGCACTCATGTTTTGTGGAGGTTTGGTGTTCGTGGCCATGAGGTCCCAATTGCCTACAGGAGAGATGTCGGTGCCTTCGTTGTAGCGGTAGAGGTCGGGAGCACCGAGGGAATGAAACATTTCGTGACAGAATGTGCTAGGACCAAAGTAGTCAGCACCCGACCCTTCAAGAGCGAAATTGAAGGTGCTGACCTGTTTGCCATTGATAAATACGTCATGTCCGTAAAGGTTCCATTTGTGTGGCCAAAGAAGGTCGCTCCAGCCCGTATAGGTGCCTTTGACGACAAAGTTGACATTATCGATATAGCCATCGTTGTCACAGTCGAGGACGTAGTGGGAAGGTACTGGGGCGGAGTCGTTGATGTAGTTGACGGCACCGACGAGCAGCTCGAATTCACGGTCAGTGCGTTCGCTATAATTGGTGTAACCGATAGGATTGTTGTCGTTGTATGGCATGAAATAGCCACGTGGATGTGGCGACTGGTAAGAGAGGATTGTGTTGCTGTCGGGAGTGGGTGCGTAGTAGGTACGGACAAAAAGCTTGTTGTATGAAACGTGTTTGAAGTAGTTATACACTGAAGTGATGTCTTCTCTAGACGAATCGCTCCACATCTGGTCGATGGAGGCAAGAGAACGAGTGTAGGCCGTGTCGTTGGCAAAGCGGATAAAGATAACCAGATTGCAGTAGTCGCCGTGGTTGCGTCCGCTGGTTTTGGGTGGCGCAATGCGGTATTGTTCGGGAATATCCCATGCGCTGCGGCGTTCAAGCCATTCGTTTTTGGTAATCTGCAAGCCGGGCTGTATGCCGAGTGTTGCAGGGTCGATGGTGCCTACACGATAGGTCGAGGGTTGTATGCCGCCCGATGGAGAGGGAATGGCGTAGACCCAGTAGCCTGCATGGTCTTGCACGATGGTATAGTTGGCATCGTCGTGGAAGCGATGGTAGCATTCGTCACCAGTGACGAAAAAGTGGAGCGTGTCGCCCGAGGGTTGGATTTGGTTGACTGGCATTCTCTGTACATATACCGCGTGGGCAGTAAACGATGTTGCCACGAGGAGTGTACAGACGAGAACTTTTAGTAGTTGTTTCATTATTGTTGTTATTGTTTGATTGTTTGATTGTCTGATTGTTTGAAGAGTTGAAAGTTGAAAATTGAAAATTGGCTGCCGCAGGTCTGATTGCTTGATTGTTTGATTGCTTGATTGTTTGAGTAATTTATGATTGTTTGATTGTCTGATTGTCTGATTGTTTGAGTATTTTGACCGCGCCAGCCATCCCCTCTTTAGAGGGGTGTCACGAAGTGAAGGGGTATGTCCTTTAATTTTTAATTCTTAACTTTAATTTTTAATTATCATTTACACGTTCAAAAACAGATTTCTTTAAGCATAAGGCCTGCAGGATGCCACGTAGGGCCAGGTAGACCACAAAGGCAGTCCAAAGGATGTTGTTCCAATACTGTTGATATGTCGATATGTCGATGTGTTGGTTTTGGAGATAGAAATGTTTCAGTCCGAAGTATATGGCAAAGAAAGCCAACGTGGCGGCAAACATGCAGTCGCGCATGGCACGAGAGGCGGTGGCACCAACGAATATGCCGTCGAAGAGGAAGGCGGCAAAACCGCAGATGGGGATGATGAGCGTCCAAAACAGATAATCATCGGCACCACCCGTGATAGTGGGGTCATTGCTAAAGATGCGGAGAAACCAGTTACCGCCGATGGCATAGAGACCCGTGAAGAGTAGTGTGAGGGCAAAACCCCACATAATCAGTAGTCGCACCGAGAGATGTAGCGACCCTTTGTCGCGTGCACCGATATAACGGCCTACCAGTGACTCCCCAGCATAGGCAAAGCCGTCCATGATATAGCTGAACAAGGTGAAAAACTGCATCAAGAGCGCGTCGATGGCAAGAATCTCCTTACTGATGTGGCCGCTGGCCGCCGTGATAAAAGTGAACACCGTGGCGAGACACACCGTGCGCAAGAAGATGTCGCCGTTGACCTTAAAGAATCGGCGCATCTCCTTCCAGTGTAGCGAATCCGTTAAGATAGCCTTCGCAGAAGCACTATAAGAAGAAAATACCCAGCCGTACCTCCTTACCATAAAGAAGAGACCCACAGCCAAACCGCTATATTGGGCCACAACGGTGCCCAGTGCGACACCCCCGATGCCCCAGTGAAGCACTAAGACGAAGAGCAGGCTGCAGGCGATGTTCACAATGTTCAGGAAGATGGCTATCCACATAGGCAGCTTGGCGTTCTGCATACCTATAAACCAACCCTTCACGGCGTAAAGTCCCAGTGTGGCAGGCGCAGCCCAGATACGTACAAAGAAATAGGTAATCGCAAGCCGTAGCACCTCGGGGCCGTCCTTCACCTGAAAGATGAGTAGCGACAGTCGGCTGAGAGGCCATTGCAGTAAGATTAGCAACAGTGCCACAGCCAGTGCAATCGTCATGGCACGCACAAAGATGCGCACCGCCTCCCGCATATCGTTGGCACCATAGGCTTGGGCTGTGAATCCACTCGTACCCATGCGAAGGAAACCGAAATTCCAATAGATAAGATTAAATATTTGCGTTCCAATGGCGATGGCTCCCAGATGGGCTGCACCCAGATGCCCCACTATCGCCATATCCACCATACCCAACAAGGGTACGGTGATATTGGTGATAATGTTAGGCAGAGCCAGCCCTAGGATGCGCTTGTTCATAATTAAATGATTGCTTGATTGTTTGATTGCTTGATTGTTTGAGTAATTTATGATTGCTTGATTGTCTGATTGTTTGAGTGTTTTGACCGCGCCAGCCATCCCCTCTTTAGAGGGGTGTCACGAAGAGACGGGGTATGTCCTTCAATTTTCAATTTTTTAATTTTCAATTCTTCTGATTGTCTGATTGTTTGAGTATTTTGACCGCGTCAGCCACTCAAGCATTAACACAATCAAGCATTCAAGCAATCTTTTTAATCACAGATTGCACTGTGCGGTGTTGACGATTTCGCGTGTTGCCTTGTTAGAAACAAAGGCTATCAGATGGCAGTTGTCGGCATTCCATCCCTCCGCCAGGCTGACGGGGAGGACAATCATACGCTTTGTGCCCTGATTGCCGTCGGCCACCACGTCAATACCCCATGCGTCAGTCACCACGTCGCGTAGCACATGGTTCTGTTCGTAGTTCTCAAACTCCACAATGCCATCCGCCGTCCTGCCCTCCTGCGTGGTGTAGACCTTATCCTCAACCACCAACAGGGTCAGCGTCAGTGCATCGCTCACAGACTGATTGAATTGTATATGCACCTCGGCATTATATACACCGCCATCCCTTGTGCAACTAAGCATCATACCCACCTGGGGAGTGGCAGACAAAACGGCATCAATCTTGTCGTCGAAGCGCGCCTGAGGGTCAATGATGTCAAGGCTGTTGCCGTCAACCTTGGTGCGGTTGAGTAGGGCAGAGGGTAGATTTTGCGAAGGGGAGAAAAAGGTGTTGAACCATGTGCTTCCTTTTTCGGTGCGCAGGTCTTGCTCGCCATGGAGCGGCTTGCCGAAATTGTTAGGCACATGCACGGCGGCAACGACCAGTTGGTCGCCATACTTCTCACTAAGGTCGTGAAGCACCACGTCGGCATTAGGACAGTTTACGCAGCGCACACCTGTGTATTTCTCAACAAAGGCGCGTTGGACGGCGGGTATGGTTGCTTCGCTGTCATACCATGTACCAGAAGCTCCGGCAAATACCACATACTCATCTTCCGCTATCTTGTCGCATGCGGTGAACACCAGCAGTGCAGCTGCCAATAAAGATAATATAGAGAAACGTTTCATGTTTTTGTTGATATGTTGATAAGTTGATACTTTGAGAATTTTTTTAATTGAAAGTTGAGAGTTGAAAATTGAAAGTTATCTGGGTGAGTCAGCCAATTTTTAATTTTCAATTTTTAATTTTCAACTTCAAAAAGAGGTTGTCAGACTGAATGTTAGTCCGTTGCTGGCAGGCACTTGACGGCATACGCCTCCGATGCACAACAGACCCTCGCGCTGTTTCCCGTAGCCCAGCTGAAGGCGGGTGGCACCGTGGTTGTAGCCCACACTCACGTTATAGTAGTTGCCTACGCCGTCGCGGTAGGCATACTGGTCACTCACCGACACGAACCATGCACTGGTGAAGTTGTATTCCACCAGCCCCATAATCCAGTCGCCGCAACGTTTGTCGTCTACATTGGGGTCGTACTGACTGTCGCTTCCCATCCATTCTGCTTCAAAGCGGAGCACATTCTTCTTGTTCACTTTCCACGTCAGGTCGCCCACCACTATGTGATTGTGGTGCAGCGGACCGTTATGGCCTTCCACCACGGGGTTGAACACCTGGTAGCCGTAGGTACAGGTCAGTTTGACGGCTTTGCTCAGTTTCTTAGCCACCTCCAGCGAAGCATCGGCGTAGTATAGGTCTCCAGTCTTGAACCAGTCGGACTCATAGCCCAGCGTGCCAGCACCGCCGATATTGTTAGTGTCGATGCTGGTGATGATAGAGCCGTTGATATGGATGTCGGTGCCGTATTTACCGCCCAGCAGGGTCTCTTTCTTTATCTTATACATCACATCGCCTTGCAGGCCCATCTCGCCCGTGGTCTGTGTGGCGTAGGGATACATGCTGAGGAAAGCGTATGTGTGCTGCTTGGTGATGGCGGGAATATAGTTGATGTATAGCATTTCGCCGCTCTCGCTGCGAACCGATTTAAAGCTCATATTGTCTACTCGCTTCGCCTGCACGTTGGCGCTAAAGCCTTTTTGTGAGTATGTGGCGTTCACCATTAGGGCTTCACCGTCGCGATAGATGAAGTTGTTCATAACGCTAGGATCCTGACCCTTGTGGGCATACTCTGCCTGCAGACCCCAGTTGCCGTATGCCAAGTCCATGCGCACCGCTCCGGCACCCACGTTGAGAGGCAGGTTGAGACGGTAAGATGGGTTGTCGGGGAAGGCAATGGTTTGGTCATCCTCATACTTGCTCACAAAACCTGCTCCCAATGTGGCACGGAAACGGCTTTCGGCCATACATTTGACAATGCTGTTAAGGTTTACTTCGCCATCGATGCCACGCACCATACCGTCGGCATAATTCCAAAAATAGCGTTGTTTGCCAGCAAGAGCCTTGATGGTAACACCATTGAATGGCCGCAGGGTAACATTCAGTCCACGCAGTGAATTGTCGATACCTAGATAACGGTCTTCGTAGGCACGCAGAATCATGCCACTGCCAAACTGTTCATAAAAGTTACCAGCGGTGACGCTGAGCTTCTCGCCTTGATAGCTGACAAAGTAATTGGCTATGCCTTCGCCTTTGTAGCGGTTGTCGAAGCCGAGCATGGGATTTTGATAGGCTTCGAACCGCAGGCCTGCGCTGAAGCCTCCATTGGTATAGAGGATGTCGGCACGGGCATTCATCAGCAGCCATTCGGGCACATCTTGCGCCCCGATAATGCTGTCGGCAGATGATATCTGACCGTCAAGTTGGATATTGCCAGTCACACGGCCTCCCATGATACCTTGGGCATGAATAGTGGTACCCCCTAACACCAACGTAAGGAGGAGCAGGAGGCGGGGTGATTTGTATAGTAAATTCATATTATTTATTGTTTGATTGTCTGATTGCTTGATTGTTTGAGTATTTTTTATTGCTTGATGGTCATTGGACTTGTCAGGCTCCCAAGCAATCAAGCTCTCAAGCAATCGAGTTTTATATCTATTCTTCTGCAGCAGCTTTCTTTACGACTTCGAGCAGTTCCTCTTCGCTGCCTTCCACAAACGAGGTGTGCTGCCAGACGATTTCGCCTTTGCCGTTCACCACAAAGGTGTGGGGCACGTTGACTACATTCATGGCACGCTTGAAGTCTTGGTTCTGGTCCAGGTACACTTCGTATTCCCAGCCGTTGCCATCCACGTGTGGTTTCACACGAGCGGCACTACGGGCGTCGTCGATGGAGATGGCCACTAGCTTCACGCCGGTCTCTTCCTGCCACTCTTCGTACACTTCCTTGATGGTGTTCAGTTCGCGGTTGCAGGGTTTGCACCACGTAGCCCAGAAGCTGATAATGATAGGCTTGCCATCGTTCTGTATGGCAGAGGTCTGCACCGAAGTACCGTCCAGGGCCTTGATGGTGATGTTCTGCGGGAGTTGGGCGTTCTGTGCAAGGGCGATGCCGCTGAGTGCGATGCATGCAAGTGTTAGTATTAACTTTTTCATGGTGATAAAAGGTTGTTGTTAATTTTTGAAGATTCTGATTTGTTTTTGATGTGATTGTATTTTTTTCAGGTTTTCTGGATTTCCGCCGCAGGAGGGGGTTGTATATCACCCGCGTTGCGGAATCGGGAAAATCTATTGTTTTATTTCTTTAGTATTGTATTTTGTCTTTTTCTTGTAATGATGATTTTTTAAATTGAAAATTGAAAAGTGAAAAGTGAAAAATATCCGGGTGCGGCAGCCATTTTCAATTTTCAACTTTCAATTTTCAACTTTCAACAAATTGGTTTGTTGGCTGGGGTGCTGTGGGGAGTAGAAGGGTGAGCAGCGTCTGTTTGGCAGGGGAGTGGGGCAGTATGTTTAGCGCGTCGGTAGCCTGTTGTGTATGATGGTCGATAATGGGTGATGGGTCGATTGTCGGAAGGAGGGTGGCATCGTGTCGACTGTCGGTGTCGTGCAGGTCGTCGCGTATCTGGAACAGAATACCGTAGTGGTAGCCAAAGTCGCGCAATGCCTGCCGATAGGGTGATTCGGTCTGGCTGCCGATGTGGCAGGCACCCAATTCGCAGCATGCCGACAGCAGCGAGGCGGTCTTGCGACCGATGATGGCGATATATGCCTCTGCGTCCAGCGGGCGGTTGGCCGATGCCAATTGCATCAGCTCGCCTTCGCACATGGTGCGGACAGTGTTGTTGACTATGCGGGTTGCATTGCTGTCGTTTATTTCGTGCAGTGCCGACATGGTTTGCGCCAGATAGTAGTCGCCGCAGAGCACCGCCACTTGGTTGCCCCAACGGTGGCGCACGGAGTGGTGTCCGCGACGTAGGGGCGACTGGTCCACCACGTCGTCGTGCATCAAGGTGGCGTTGTGTAGCATTTCAACTATTGTCGCAATGAGGATGTGGCTGTTGGCCATGGTACCACAGGCTTCTGCGGCTAGCAGTACCAGGAGGGGTCGTAGCCGTTTGCCTGGGTATCGGCTCAAGTGTTCCTCCACCTCATGGAGTAGTGGCACAGTGCTGTGGGTGCGACGCTGGTATTCTTCTTGGAAGAGGTCGAAGTGGGGCTGCACGGGTTGTATGAGTTGGGTGAGTGTCATGGGGGCTGTTATTTAAACTAAAAAGTAAAAACTAAAAACTAAAATTAGTTGCCGCATCCGGTTAATTTTCAATTTTCAATTTTCAACTTTCAATTTAATAAGTTTTCAATTTTCAATTTTGTTCCGATGGTGGTGACTAGTGCGATGGGTTTGTTGTTTTCGTCATGGATGGATATGGTGTAAACACAGGTGCTGATGCCCTGTTTCACACAGCTGGTTTCTGCCACGAGGGTGCTACTCTTGGTCTGTCCAAGGTATTGTATGCTGCTATTGAGCGAGACCCATTGTAGTGGTTGGTTGTTGGCAAGGCAGTGGCTGTTGGCGGCGATGGCAAAGGCAAGGTCGGCAAGGGTGAACATCACACCGCCCATCACGGCACCCATGGCATTGCGGTGCAGGGGTGTGAGCGTTAGTGAGCAGCGGGCATAACGTTCCCTTGCCTCCTCAATCTTCACACCGGTGGATTGGGTGGCATAGTGGTCGTGTGAGAATACTTCGCAGGCCTTATGCGTTAAACTCGTCATAGTATTGCGACAGCTTGTTGTAAAGAGGCTTGGACACTTTGACCAACGGCATCCGCAGGTTGTTGGTAATCTGTCCCTGTATCTCCATCAGTGCCTTGATGCCGGAGGGGTTGCCCTCTTCGAAGATGGCATTCATCAAAGGGAGCATACGGTAGTGTAGTGGCAGGGCTTTCTTGAGGTCGCCTTTGAGGGCGTACTTGACCATCGACGACATCTCTTTGGGCAGGGCGTTGGCAATGACCGAGATGACACCGGCGGCACCAAGGGTTATCATAGGATAGGTGAGCGAGTCGTCGCCCGAGATGACTAGGAATTTTTCGGGTTTGTTTCGCAATATCTGCATCACTTGGGCTATGTTTCCCGAGGCTTCCTTGATGCCGATGATGTTGGGACATTCTTCCGCCAGCTGCAGGGTGGTGTCGGCGGCGATGTTCACACCTGTGCGGCCAGGCACATTGTAGATGACGACAGGCACGGGCGACGATTCGGCAATCTGCTTGAAATGCTGTGCCAGTCCACGCTGGTTGGGCTTGTTGTAGTAGGGAGCCACGGAGAGGATGCCGCTGATGCCGTCGAAGTTGGTATTGGCAATAGCGTCGGTGACGGCCAGGGTGTTGTTGCCGCCCAGTCCAAGCATGATGGGGCAGCGGGCTGCCACGGTTTCGATGATGAAGTCTTGCAGGGCGTGCCGCTCGGTGTCGGTCATGGTGGCAGCCTCGCTGGTGGTGCCCAGCGCGACGATATAGTCTACCCCGTTGGCGATGATGTTGTTGATAAGTGCCTCCAGCTTGCTGAAGTCGATGGAGGCGGGTTTTCTAAACGGGGTCACGAGGGCGACACCTGTTCCAATGAAAGGATTCTTCATAAGTTGAAAGTTGAAAGTTGAAAATTGAAAATTATCCGGGTACGGCAACTAATCTTATTAAATTGAAAGTTGAAAACTTATTAAGTTGAAAGTTGAAAATTGAAAGTTGAAAATTATCCGGGTACGGCAGCAATTTTTAATTTTTAATTTTTAATTTTTAATTCTTAATTCTTAATTTTTAACGCTCTTATGCTATATCTGACTGATTTTTCAACAGCCTCGAAGAGGCTGAATCTCAATAACACCGTACAAGCGTAGCGCAGTGCGGTGACAGAACATACTCTCTATCAGCGTCTCGAAGAGACGCGACATGGATACTATTTGGCAAAAATCAGTCATACGTTGCATAAGAGCGATTTTTAATTGTTTATTGTTTACGTATCTGCATGAGTATATTGAGTAGGTCGGGAAGATATTGGGAGAGTACGATGGGGCCGTTGCCCCGGATGATGAGGTCGTAGGTGGAGAGGGTGATGTCCTGTGTCGGAAGGCTGGTGTCTTGATAGGCAACGCGTAGGTTGGACGAGGCTGCCAGCGTGACATAGAGTCCAAAGAGGTTGTCGGTAGGTGTGGCGTTGATGAGTAGGTCGTAGTGATAGCTGGTGAAGAGTTGGGTGAGTTCGGGTTTGGGCAGGCCGTATTTGTCCAGTTGCTGCTCCATGTTGGGCGGCATCTCGAGTTTCCTCACCACGGAGCCATTTTCACCCATGTGGTGCATGAACTGGGTGATGGTTACTTGCTCTTCGTCGGTGGGGCTGAGGGTGACGAGTCCCATGGTGCGGATTTTGTGTAGGTGCATAATGCGCGCCCGATGGGGCTTCGCCGCCAGCTGTTGCAGCACGGCGGTTCGATGTTGGTCGCGTATTTTCTCTACAGGGTTCACAGTGAATGGTGAGTTGAGTGTTAAGATTGAATCTTTAGTTTGAATGTGGTGCGGTGCAGTGGTGTGGCACCATATTGTGCCAATGCGGCATAGTGGGCTGCCGTGGGGTAGCCTTTGTTGCCGTCCCAGCCATACTGAGGATACTGGTTGTGCAGCTGTAGCATATAGTCGTCACGGTAGGTCTTGGCTAGGATGGATGCCGCTGCGATTGACATGTATTTTCCATCGCCCTTGACAATGGTGTAGTAGGGGATAAGGCTTTCGTTATAGAATCGGTTGCCGTCGATGAGCAGCAGCTCGGGCGTGACGGTCAGCTTTGCTACGGCGAGGTTCATGGCGTGTATCGCCGCACGCAATATGTTGGTGTGGTCTATCTCCTCCGCCGACACCGATGACACTGCCCATGCCACCGCGTCGCGTTCAATCTCGTCGCGCAGCAGGTAGCGTTGCCGTTCGGTGAGTTGTTTGGAGTCGTTCAGCTTGTGGTTGGTGTAGTCTTTGGGTAACACCACTGCGGCAGCATACACCGCTCCGGCAAGACAGCCGCGTCCGGCTTCGTCGCAGCCGCATTCAATCAGGTCGGGTGTATGTTGTGACAGTAGCATGGTGAATGTCTGATGATGTGTTAGTTCGATAGTATTCTCCAAATGACAAACAGGACAAGCAGTAGTACGAACATCAGATTGGCACCGAACTCTTTGCGGCGGGGTTCGATGAACAGTGAGGTGCAGCAGCAGGCAAATGGCAGTGCAAATGCCTCTGTGGGTACTGGAACGACGCTTGTGTACAGCATGTAAGCCACACCGCCAAGCAGGAATAGCATCAGGGTGGTGATGTTCTTCTTGAAATTGATGTTGCGGCTCTGGCTGTTGACGTAGGCCGCGCCAATTCCCATAAGCAATATCAGGATAAAGAGTCCGCTGCCAGTCCATTCCAGCCATCCTCCTTTGGCACTCAGGTGTATGTCTGTGAAACTATATAGTATTAGGTAGTTCCTGTAGAACATCTGGCCGCCGACAAAAAAGATGGTCTCCATTATCAGGTAGGGTGCCATGATGCCCAGCAGCAGCATGGTCCAGTCGCGCCAACTGTAGAGGCTATAGTTAAACATACTTGTCACCAGCGGTATGAAGAATACCGCCATGGCGGGACAGAACAGTGTCGCCAATGCTATGCCGGTGGCGGCACCGAACACTTTGTCCAGCGGCAGCGACAGCAGGGTGGTGGTCAGCAGCAGCTGGTCGATGGCCAGCAGAAGCATCAGACTTCCAAGCACAATGGGTGTGAGGGTGGGCGTGCCCAGACTCATGGCGATGACATAGAACAGCATGGGCATCAGCGTGCTCTGCGATATCATCTTGTGCCGATATAATATTCCATTGAGTAGAAAACCCTCCACCATCACCAGCACGTATGCGATTATCGTTCCCCACAGTGGCGACAGCAGCCCCGTCAGCCAGTAGTAGAGCTGTCCACCTCCTACCATAGGCATGGGCTGTGGGTTGGTAAATGCGCCTATCCACATTGTCACCGATACTATCAGTATCACGACAATCTGCATAAACACGTCGGTACGGAATATCTTTAACACTGGGCCTTGAGGTTATAGGGTTTTAAAGCCGGCATGATTAGTGAACCAGTCTGGATGTACGGGCTCCGCATTTGACAATATATACACCATGTGGCAATTGTGACACATCGAGCGTGCCTTCCATCACCACCTCCGCTGTCATGACGCGACGGCCTTCGATGCTGTACACCGTGACGCTCTCAGGTGCGTGGCTGCCCGTCAGCACGGTTACGTGGTCGTTGGCAGGGTTGGGGTAAATCTGTAGCGACTTGGCGTACCAAGCCTCATCGGCATTGCAGATGTCGACCCGTGCCAAAGCCTCGTTTACCGCTCTCAGGGCATCAGCCTTGCCCCAGCCCCACTCATTGCTCATGCTGTCGCGCTCGTGTAGCGGTCCGGTGACGGTGTCGTTGCGTGAGGTGCTGGTGATGATTTCCCGTACTTGATGGGGTGTGAGGTCGGGATTGGCCTCCAATATCAGAGCCACGATACCTGTCACGGCGGGACTGCTCATAGAGGTGCCCGACAGATTTGCCCAAGGGTAGGTGCGACCCTTGTAGGTGTATGACATAACGCTACTATAGCTGTCAGTAGTGAAAGAACTAATAGAGGAACACACGTTTGCGCCAGGAGCGGAGACATCGGGTTTGCGTCTGCCGTCGATAACCGGGCCATGACTAGAGAACGAGCAAAGCATACCGGGTTCCATTCTGTTGCTCAGGTAACGGTCGGCACTGTGGGCGGCCACAGTGATACAGCTCTCAGCACAGGCGGGTTCGCCAATGCCGTACTCGTTGTCACCCCTAGTATAGTTCGGATAGTAGCTCTTCGAGAACTCGGCTCCCATATTGCCTGCACCATTAGCCAGGTTGGTCATGTTCCACGTGTGTACGGTGCCGTTGTCGGCTGTGATGGCCAGATGGATGTTGTAGTTGGCGTTTTTAGCTACGTTAATCTGCATGTGGGGACGGCCGTTGAAGGGGTTTGCCTGCTCTACTATAATATCAAAAGGCAGTTGGTCGGTACCAGCCGTCAACGCACTGTCTAATATGAACGACCCGTCGGCCGTGTTCACCCAGCGGAAACATACCGAGTCGTTATCGTTCACCATGGCAAACGAGGCCTTAAAGCTCATTCCCGGTTCGCCCCAGATTATCAACCCTTGGCCAATCTCCGTATAGCCGTAGTATTTGGCAATAGAACGCAAGGTGTCGGGTGTGCCGGCTGTGAATGTTCTGGAGAGATGGAAGCGGTCGTCGCCGCAGTTGCCACCACTGGTCACGAATACAATGCCACTGTCCGACAGACTGTTGATGGCTTGGCTAGCCAGCGAGGTTCCATCTATTGGGCCGAGTGTGTACATACCCCAGCTGTTGTTGATGACAAGCCGTTTGCCCTCCTCTTTCGCCACATCCTTCATCCATGCCACAGCATCCAGCCACGAGGCGGGATTCAGCTTGAACGACGCAAACAGGAGGTTGGCATAGGGTGCCTGTCCCGTATAGTTGCCATCCACACCGCGTCCGGCGGCAATGCCCGCGACATGTGTGCCGTGGGTGCCATAGCCGTACAGACCGAAGGTGTCACATTGGGCCTCCAACAGTTCGTCACGGTTTACAAACACCGTGCCATAGTCAAATCCCGTCGGTGCAGGGCCCGAAAGCTTGAACTGGTCCCAGGCGCGCAGCAGGCGGCGGTTGGTGGAACTATTGTTATTATAGTTGATGTGTGTGTAGTCGAATCCCCAGTCAGTGATGCCGATAATCACACCTTTGCCCGTGAAGGCCTTCGGCAGGCCGGTTCCGGCCTGAACACTGTCGGTGTGGGTGTCCCTACGAGTGCGGTTCATCATAGGATAGACGGGGTGTGCGACGCAGTATTGCAATATGTCGGCATTCTGGTCCAGCATACCCACTTTGTCGGCGGTGAGTCTCAGGGTAATGATGTCGCCCGCCTTCGAGCCTACCATAATGCCTTGGGCTTTCAACTTGCTGGCATCAAATCCGTTCCCTACTTTTGCCAACATCCATAGTTCGGCCTTCGCTCCTCCGTCTTTGGCTTGGAGGACCTTTCTAATCTCTAATTGCGAGGCGGCATCGCTTTTGCTATTATTGTCCAGCCTCACGGTCTGTGCCATTGCCGACACACTGACCAACATGATTGCCAATAGTAAACTTTTTCGCATATTACAACTATTTTAAATCAGATTACATGTTATTATTTTCTCACTTTGTCACGACTACGCTGTCTTCTATTTGTTCTCAATTCCTTTACCACCTTGCCGTTCTTGTAGATGGCATGGGTGACTTGGCCCTCAGCGTCGGTATAGGTACCTTCTCCGTGGTATTTGCCCTCCTGCCATTCGCCCACATATCTTGCGCCATTGGCAAAGTTGTATTCTCCGTGCCCCGACATCATACCCTCCTTCCAATGTCCTGTGTACGTGGCTCCGTTGGGCCACACCCGTGTGCCTTCGCCTTCGGGCATCCCGTCCACCACGTCACCCTCATAGGTGCCCCCGTTGGAGTAGGTGAAGGTGCCTCGGCCTGTCTGGTTGTAGCCGTCGGTGAACACGGCTGTCAGCACGTCGCCGCTGGCATAGTAGAAGGTGCCTTTGCCCACTATCTTGCCATTTTCCCAGTTGCCTTCGTAGCGCCCTCCGGTAGCATACACATACACTCCCTCGCCATGCGGCTTGCCATTCTCCCATTGGCCTTCGTAGCGGCTTCCGGTGGCATACGTATACACTCCCTTGCCATGCTGCTTGCCCTTCACCCATAGGCCTTCGTACAAGTCGCCGTTGCTGTATACCATCGTGCCGAAGCCCGACGGTCGGCTGAGCCCGTCATATTGGCCTGTGTACACATTGCCGTTTTTGAATTTCATCGAACGTACATTTTGAGCCTGTCCTATCTGGCTGACAAATAGGACGATGGTTAGCAAAACGAACGTTAGTTTGACCTTCATAAACGGATATTATTTTTTTGCAAAGATACACAAAAAAACCGTTTCATAACAAAAATCGTGATTGAAAAAAGTTTTTTTATCGGTTGGGCCCTTGCTGTCATGCCGTTACCTCTGTTCAACGACATCCCACCCCAAGCTCCCTCGTTTCTTTTGCACTTATCCTATACTTATACTATATTTATACCTTATTTATTCTATTCTATAATAGTATAAATAAGGTATAAATATAGTATAAATAAGGTATAACTAACGGATGACTGCTGGAGCCAGGGAAAGGTGTCGCATGAGTGAGAATGGGGCGGGGGAGAAGAGTGGAAATTTTTTAAACCACATAAACGGCTGTATGTTATTGGGTTGAGGATGGTTTCAACAGGCGGTGGGCAGTAGTTTTTTTGAAATATTTAGATATTCAGAATAAAATTAGTATCTTTGCACTTCAAACACGTAGTGTAATCAAATTTTAAAACATTTAAATATGGCTACAAATCAGATAGTTAAAAAGGACGACATCGTTGTCCGCTTTGCTGGCGATTCTGGTGACGGTATGCAGCTTTCGGGAACCCTGTTTTCCGACGCGTCAGCCCTCACAGGTAACGATATTGCCACGTTCCCCGACTATCCTGCCGAAATCCGTGCTCCGCATAACACCATTGCGGGCGTTTCGGGCTATCAGGTGCATGTGGGCAGCCACATCTACAGCTCGGGCGACAAATGCGACATCTTGGTCGCTATGAATCCCGCCTCCCTCAAGTCGAACATGAAGTGGGCTAAGAAAGGTGCCACAGTCATAGTCGATATCGACACCTTCACCGACGAGGCTTTGGAGAAGGCTGGCTACAAGGAGAACCCCTTCACCGACGAGATGGAGCGCGACTATACCATCGTCAAGGCTCCCGTCACCTCTTTCACCTCCCGCATAGGTCAGGAGCAGGGTGCCGACAAGAAGACTGCCGACAAGTGCCGCAACATGTTTGCCCTCGGTATCATCTTCTATATGACCCACAAGACGCTCGAGCAGACGTTTGCCTATCTGGAGCGTAAGTTTGCCAAGAAACCCGACGTGGTGAAGCTGAACAAGGCTGTGCTGACCGAGGGTTACG
>CAMZFW010000039.1 GCA_947306225.1 uncultured Bacteroidales bacterium | reverse complement strand
CCTACTTCGTACGCGTCACCGGCGAGAATGTCAGCATGGTCAAGAAGCTGATAGTCCGCTAGTATTACTCTAAGAACTCAGAGTGCTCCGGGCTTTCGGAGTTCTCCGAGAATCAACACAGGCAGCCACCCCTCAGGGCGGCTGCCTTTATTTTTCCACCAGCCCCGTCGGCTAAGCAAAACTTATGCATATATCCGTTCGTTTGCCGTTCGTTATCCGATCGTTTGCCGTTCTAGCGACGGCAAACGACCCCTCAATCGGTAGAATGCGGTAAGTTTCGGTAGAATGCGGTAAGTTTCGGTAGAATGCGGTAGAATGCGGTAAGATGCGGTAAAATGCGGTAGGATGCGGTAAGATGCGGTAGAATGCGGTAGGATGCGGTAAGATGCGGTAGAATGCGGTAAGATGCAGTAGGAATTGGTATAAGAATTGATGTGAAAATAATAATAGCGGGTGGCACAATAAAAAAAGATTTCTTTAGTTATATATTTTTATCATAACGTGAAATAGAAAAAACTACATACTGATGAAGTGCAGCATTCCTAAAGGTACACGCGACTTCCTGCCAGTAGAGATGGCACGTCGCAACTATATCTTCGATACTATCCGCGAGGTGTTTAAGGCGTTTGCCTTTGAGCCAATCGAGACTCCCTCGCTTGAGAACCTCTCTACCCTGATGGGCAAATATGGCGAGGAGGGCGACAAGCTCCTCTTCAAAGTGCTCAACTCGGGCGACTTTATGGAGGGGGTTGACTTCAGTCAGGACTACCACAAGGTGGCACCGCGTATCTGCGACCGTGGCCTGCGCTACGACCTGACGGTGCCGTTTGCCCGCTTTGTGGTGCAGCACCGCGACCAAATTACCTTACCCTTCCGTCGCTATCAGTTGCAGCCGGTGTGGCGTGCCGACCGTCCGCAGAAGGGACGCTATCGCGAATTCTACCAGTGCGATGCCGACATGATTGGCAGCACCTCGCTGCTGAACGAGCTGGAGCTGGTGCAGATGATTGACATGGTGTTCCAGAAACTCGGCATCGAGGTGACGCTGAAGATTAACAACCGCAAGGTGCTGGCAGGCATTGCCGACATGATTGGCGCACCCGATAAACTGGTGGATATCACCGTGGCTATCGACAAGCTGGACAAGATAGGCCTCGACAATGTGCGCGGCGAGCTGCACGAACGCGGCCTCGCCGACGAACAGATTGCAGCCCTTGACCCGGTGTTTGCCCTCACGGGCACCGCTACGGAGAAGTTGGAGCAGCTTTCTGCCCTCTTTGCCAATAACGAGGTGGGTAGCAAGGGTGTGGCGGAGCTGAAGGAGCTGTTTGGCTATGTCGAGCAGGTGCAGCCTAAGTGTGAGGTGGAACTCGACCTGACGCTGGCACGAGGCTTGAACTATTATACGGGTGCTATCTTTGAAGTGAAGGCACACCATGTGAGCATCGGCAGCATCACCGGCGGTGGTCGCTACGACAACCTGACGGGCATTTTCGGTATGCCCGACGTGAGTGGCGTGGGCATCAGCTTTGGTGCCGACCGTATCTACGACGTGTTGACCGAGCTTGATAAGTTCCCAGCCGACTTAGGCCAGTCGGCGCAGGTGTTGTTTATCAACTTTGGTGCCGAAAGTCTGCCCTACTGCATTGGCAGTGCTGCACGGCTGCGCGCGGCAGGGGTGAGCACGCTGATATACCCCGACAATGCTAAGATGAAGAAGCAGATGGATTTCGCCAACCGCTGCCATGTACCATACGTGGTGTTCGTGGGCGAGAACGAGATTGCTGCCAATAATTTAACCGTCAAAGATATGGCTACAGGCGAGCAGCGGGCAATGACGGTGGATGAGCTGCTTGATAAGTTTAAAAACTAATAGGTAAGAATATGAGGCGTGTTTTATTAGGTCTTATATTTGTAGCACTGTTGGGTGTGGCGGCAAGGGCGCAGGACACGGTGCGGGTGGTAGTTCGCGACACGGTCACAGTGGTACGCCGCGACACGGTGACGCTGCGCGTGGTTGACAGCGCAGCCATCAAGATGTTGCAGGACAAGTTGCAGTTGGCGGATGAGAAGGACCAGTTTTATAAGAGCATCCTGTCTAATTCGGGTGTGGATAAAACCAAATTGGAGGCCGACCGCGACCACTACCGTCACATAGTGGACTCGTTGCAGGCACAGGTGCGCCAGTGCGAACTGGACAATGTGCGCAAGGAAGAGGCCAACAAGTACCTGGCCCAGCGGGCAAAGGATGCCGAGGGTAAGGTGGCGGAGGCTACCAACAAGAAGAAGAAGGTGCGTGCCATTCAGGGTATCGCCATGCGTTTCTTCCGCACGCCTAACTGGGAGGTGCGCCTGCAGCCGGCTGAGACGACGGGCACCTACGACAAGGTGCTGCGCAACCGCAATGCGGGCAACATAGAGTTTGACTTTGTGACGGGAGCTTCGGTGATGTTGTGGGACTTGACTAAGTATTTCAACAAAGACCATGAGTCGCGGCAGATAGGGGAGACCAATATCAAGACTCCCGAACTGCGCAAGTTCGACCAGGATTTTGCATACGATGTCGGCATATATGTGGGTTTTGGCGGCAGCAACCTGTTTAAGAATTTCTATGTGGGGCCGTCGTTCCGCTTTGTGGACTTTTTCTACCTGACGGTGGGCTTCAACGTGGCGGAATACACTGTGCTGGTGTCGGGCTACGAGGAAGGGCACACCATCGGGGCATCGCAGACTATCGACGATGTCACCGCCAAGGCCTGGCTGATGAAGCCCTTCGTGGCGTTGAGCATCGACTTGGACTTCTTGTCGTATATTAAGAAATAATCTGAGTGATCTGAGTAATCAGAATAATCAGAGTGGTCTGATATAACAAAAAAAGAGACACTTCTCGCGTGGCGGAGAGTGTCTCTTTTGATTTTACTAGATGATAGTTACTTCTTGAAGTAGCGGTTCAGGAGGCCTTCGAGGGCTTTGCCATGGCGGGCTTCGTCGCGAGCCATCTCGTGAACGGTATCGTGAATGGCATCGAGGTTGAGAGCTTTGGCGCGCTTGGCGAGGTCGGTCTTGCCGGCGGTGGCACCGTACTCGGCATCGACACGCATTTTGAGGTTCTCGGCGGTGCTGTCGGTCACAACTTCACCCAGCAGCTCGGCGAACTTGGCAGCGTGTTCAGCCTCTTCCCAAGCGGCCTTCTCCCAGTAGAGACCTACCTCGGGGTAGCCCTCACGATGGGCGACGCGGGCCATGGCCAGATACATACCCACCTCTTTGCATTCGCCTTCGAAGTTCATGCGCAGGTCGGCCTTGATGTCTTCGGGGGCATCCTTTGCCACGCCGACGATATGCTCGGCGGCCCAGGTCTTGATGTCCTCTTTCACTTCTTGCATTTGTTTGCCGCAGATGGGGCACTTCTCGGGCATTTCTTCGCCTTCATAAACATAGCCGCACACGGGGCAGATGAATTTCTTCTTCATGGTGTTCTTTGTATTTTAGGATTAATAAATATTGTTGGAATCAATTGTTCTCAGAAGGTTAATGCCGTCGGTGGTAACATTTTCGTAGAATGGTGTTGATTGATATTGTTGCCACTCGCCAGCAATATAAAGGATAGGGTTGATTTCCTCGTCCATTTCGCAGCCGAGCAAAACGAGGGGATAGCATACCCTGTCATAATCGGCCTGCGTAAGAGTATCTTTGTCAAGAATCCACAATATGTCCCAGTCAGAATAGGGGTGAGCATCGCCCCTTGCTCGCGAACCATATAGGATAGCCATGCTGTGTGGAGGGGCTAATCTCTTTACAGTATCGCGGATGGATTGTATTTTCTGACGGTCGTTCATGTGGTATTTATTGACTGAATTCAAATGCAAAAATACTACTTTTTTATGACATGGAGAAAATATTTTTTGCTGAATGGGAAAAAAATTGTAACTTCGCAGCCGATTTCAAGAGAGAAATCACGAAGCGTTATATCTTCGTCTTGCCGTTAGGAATGTGAGAAACTCTTAATTATAATGCAAGAATAGGTATAATGGTTCACGCTTTATGCGTGGGCTGTTTTCTCCCACCTCTACATTATAAGGGTCTTTTCTCACAACCTCTAACGGAAGATGTGGTATACAGCACCACGCTTCTTTAATTTTAGTTCAATTGCGGTGCGGATTGATCTTAGAAGTTGTGCCCGACACATATTAGGGAGGATAACATGAAAAAGACAAAAATGCTATTCGTAGTACTCGCAACTAGTGCGTCTTTCCTAAGTTGCACAACATATCATGTAACATCAAGAAGTACGTTTGACAGAACTGTAAAAGAGATAATAACCGAGGTGGAATTAAAAGGCTATTCCCTATCTGGTAGTAGTACCGATACAAAGAACAATGTTTTTGTTGAAGGAACCTCCTACTCAAAATATAGTGGTTATGGTTCTCTAATGGCAAATGATTTTATCACAACCGATACCTATCGTTTTATTAATGAAGATGGCAATACTTTGAGTTTTTCTGTGTCTTATAAACCAATGAAAGATGCATCACAGGGATTGTTATATGTAACAGAGGCGGCTACCACAGGTTGTGAGACATCTAATGCAAAACAGTATGAGGGATTGTGTGGAAGCAGTTCTCCTGTAATAAAGAAAATTCAAACATTGCCTCAAGATGCAACTGTTCAAAAGATAGATGAGGGATTTGCCGCATTCCTTATATTAATACTGGCAGGAGGAGCAGTCGTCTATGCACTAGAAGCCTTATAATCGGTACTTTTATGTGAGGGATGAAGTTAATAAGTTCAGGCCGTACAGATAGTCTATACGGCCTGATAAAGTGTGAAAAATAACTGACTAATTAGTCCAACACCAAGGTGGGGGCGCTGTAGGCACGTGTTTTTTGTGTTGACTTTGTTAGGCTGGTACAAGTTGAACTAGAATAAATCCACGAACTGGCCAACAAAAATGCCACAAATTGGCCAACGAAAATGCCGCAAATTGGCCAACGGAAATGCCACAAATTGGCCAATAAATAAAATTAATTTTGTCATTTATAGAAAAATGCGTATTTTTGCAGTCTGAAAAAATATGTATAAATAATGGACGGATATAGGCAACGTATTGCAGACCAATTGTTGGCAGAAAAACTAGAGGCAATAGGGGCAGTCTTGATTGAGGGGCCGAAGGCTTGCGGAAAGACTTCGACCGCCGAACAGCAGGCTGCCAGTGTGCTTTATTTGGATGACCCATCGCAGATGGCACAGAACCTTCAATTGGCACAGACTAATATCAAACAGTTACTGCAAGGAGCAACCCCTAGGCTGATTGATGAGTGGCAGTTGGCACCGCAGTTGTGGGATGCCGTCCGCTTCGAGGTAGATCATCGTGGCGATGATGGTCAATTTATGCTCACAGGCTCGGCAGTGCCTGCTGATATGAGCCATATCAATCATTCGGGTGCAGGACGTTTTGGTTGGTTGACCATGCGTCCAATGACGCTGTGGGAGTCGGGGGAGTCGACTGGTGACGTGAGTCTCGCTGGGTTGTTTCGTAATTCAGTTGCGGTGGAGGGGACGAATAATTTGTCGTTGGAAGAGATAGCGTTTGTTACATGCCGTGGTGGTTGGCCTCGGGCAGTGCAAAAGAAGTCACCTCGAGCAGCGTTGGCACAGATACAAGAATATTTTCAAGCCATCGTGCGCTCTGATATTTCTCGTGTTGATGCTGTGAATCGCGATGCGGAGCGTGCCATGCGGCTAATGAGGTCGTATGCTCGCCATCAAGGAGCACAGACTACGGTAGCAGTAATCAAATCTGACCTGTCTGCCAACGAAGCCACAGAGATGAGCGATAATACCATTGAATCGTATCTCAACGCCCTTCGTAAGATATTTGTCATAGAGGATATGCCAGCGTGGAATCCCAATCTCCGCAGTAAGACGGCTATTCGTACTACTGACACGCGCTATTTTGTCGACCCATCGGTGGCAATCACGGCATTAGGGTTATCTTCGGATGATTTGCTGAACGACCTTAATACTTTTGGTTTGATGTTTGAAACACTTTGTGTGCGTGACCTAAGAGTGTATGCTGATGCTATTGGGGGTAAGGTGTATCACTATCGTGATGCCAACGGTCTGGAGTGTGATGCTGTAGTTCATCTACCCAATGGCAGCTATGGTTTGGTGGAAATAAAACTAGGTGGTGAAAATCTGGTGGAGGAAGGATCCAAAACGCTCAAGAAATTGTCGTCAAAACTGGATGTCACTCGCATGAAGAAGCCATCATTTCTCATGGTACTTACCGCTGTGGGCAGTCAAGCGTACCGTCGGACCGATGATGTGTTGGTGGTACCTGTGGGCAGTTTGAAGGATTGATCAGATATTGCTACAGCGAATAGTCCTTTTTCACCATGCTGTGGAGTAGTGTAGCGGTGATGGCAACGAGGACGCTGATGGTGGCAATGGCACCGACAGAGAGTAGCAATGAGGCATTTTCGGCCAGCCAGCCCATAAAATGAGGCACGCGGGGGGTGACTGATACAAACAGGGGGTGCAGCAGCAAATGTACAGTCAGTGCCACGCCTGTAATACTGCCAGTGACGAAGGCTACAATCATGTGGCTGCGGTTGCGCCGGCGTTCAGTCTCGTAGTAGTGCTTGGCGGCTTCGATGGCTTCCAGCCGATTGCTCAGTTGGGTCATGTATTCATTGCTGTCGCCCAAGTCGGGATGATAATCGGCAAGCATTTGTGTAAATGTATTGTTTCTTTTCATGGCTTCAGTATTTCGCGTAAACGGGTTAGTCCTCGGTGCAGTTGTTGGCGCACTGCCACGGGATTGCTGTGGGTGATGGTAGCTATATCCTTGATGCTATAGCCCTCTATGTGGTAGAGCAGTGTGGCGGCGCGGACCCGCTGGGGCAGTTGGTCAATGGCGCGGTACAGTGCTTCATAGCGGAAGGCCGCGTCGGCGGTATAGTCAGAAATATCTGAGAGTTCCGAATTGTCCGATACTTCCGATAACCGTTCTAGTCGTGGACGTTTGGCATGGTCGAGCAGGGTGCGGTAGGCTATCTTGAAAAGCCAGGTGCGGAACTTGTACTGTTCGTCAAACCTTTCGGAGGCGAGCCAGGCCTTAACGAAAGCCTCCTGCGCGATGTCCTCCGCCTCCATACGGTCGCCGCCACACAGGGCAAGCAGGAACCGCCTCAATGGCTCCTGCTCGGCTGTCGCTAGTTCGATGAATCTCTCGCGTGTCATCGACCTTACTAATTAATCATCAATCACATTTTTCTTCTTTTGTTCTTCGGCTTCAATCTCGGCTTGTAAAGCGCGTCGGCCGACAAAGTAGTAGACCAAGAATGCCACTCCCGCCGCTAGCACAACTAGACCACAGATTAAGAGTTCGGTATCGAAGGAGTCATAGATTAAGAGTTCGGTATCGAAGCATTGGTTTGCGTAATACTCAACGATTGTGGCGATGATGAGGCCCAGTCCTGTCAAGCAACCTAGAATGCCCCACAGCAGTTTCCAGAGCAGACGCTCCTTGGTGCTCTTCTTCGGTTCGTTGAGACTCTTTAGTAGTTCCTCTGGCACTGAACCCTCATTCTTTTCCAAGGCGGTGAGGATTATCTGTGTCCGTTTGTTTGTGGCGTTCACCTTGTGGCGATAAACCAATATCGCAATCATGATGGGAAATGAAAAAATCAACACAGCGGCTATCAAACCAGCGAGGTCATCTATTCCATAAGGATACACGGTGAGCAGAATTGACATTGTATTCATGATATTTACATTTTTATAGGTTATACATCTTGTTTGTTTTTGAACCGGTTTCGCCTATTAAACGATTAACTACCCCAAAATGTGACATCGCCCACAAAAAAAATGGAGCCTCACCGCGTCGGCAAGGCTCCTTTTCATTTTGATGTGTCATTAGTCAAGTACTAGACTAGGTGCGCTGTAGACGCGGCCGGCCAGTTCTTGGTTGAGCATGTAGAGACTCTTGGGGTCGGAGCCGAACAGTTCCATCTTGGTAATCATGTCGCGGGCGTTGGTCTCTTCTTCACCCTGCTCCTTGACAAACCAGTCGAGGAACTGCATGGTGCGGAAGTCCTTCACCTTGTAGGCGGCATCGTAGATGGTGTGGATGCTGGCGGTGACGTACTCTTCGTGTTCAAGACCGGCTTTCAGCACGTCCATGTCGGTCTTGAAGACCTTGTCGGGCTTGGCGATAGCGTCGAGGGTCACCTTGCAGTCGTTGTTCTGCATGTATTGATAGAACAACATGGCATGGTCGCGCTCTTCTTGGGCCTGAATCATGTACCAGTTAGCGAAACCGTTCAGTCCGCGGCCTTGGAAATAGTTGTTCATGTCCAGATAGAGATAAGCGGAGTAGAGCTCCTTGTTGATTTGCTCGTTGAGCAAGTCGGCTACTTTTTTGTTAATCATAGGTTGTAAATATTGATGGGTTATTAATTTTCTTCCATTTTCACGAAGTCGGCTTTGCCGTGTTTGCACCACGGACACACGAAGTCGTCCGGCACCTCGTCGCCTTCGTACACATAGCCGCAGGTCTGGCATACCCAGCGTGTAGTACCCGTACTGCCCGATGGGGCTGGGGCAGCGGGCTGGGGCTTGATGTGCTTGTGGTAGTAGGCGTAGGTCAACGACGGGTCGTTGCTCAGTTGCACAGCCTCGGTCACAGTGGCTATCATCAGGGTGTGCGTGCCGAGGTCTACGGCATGGTTCAGCAGCCCGCTCAGGTAGGCGTTGGTATAGCGTGGTATGTACAGGATGCCGTTGGCACTGCGCATCTCCACTTCGCACTGCTCGAACTTGTTCACGTCGCGTCCGCTTTGGAAGCCGAAATGTTTGAATACCTCAAATGGGGCATGTTCCGTCAGCAGCGACACATTGAACCGTCCTGTGCGCATAATCATGTCGTGGGTGTAGTTCTGTTTGTTCACGGTAATCATGATTTGCAGCGGTGTGTCCGTCACTTGTTGGCATACGTTGATGATGCAGCCGTTGTCTTTGTCGCCTTCGCGGGCAGTAAGCACATACAGGCCGTAGCCTATGTTGTGCAATGCGGTGGGATTAAGCGTATTCATGGCGGTTGGTGTTATTGCAGTTCAATATTAAAATTAGCAATCATCAAGTCGGCAAGGGTGTTCAAGTCGGCGAGTTGGTCTTCCTTCATAGCCGATTTGAGGCTGATGTTCTCACCTAGCACGATGATTTCCTTCATCTGTTCAAGGATAGTGCGCATCTGCTTACCACTCTGAGCTGCCCAGGTGCCGTTCTCGATGATGGCCACCATTCGCTTCTGCCAGCTGTGTGCCTTCAAGTCTAGTAGCAGGTTCTCTATCGGGGTGAAGATGCCGGCATTGTAGGTCGATGCTGCCAGCACCACATGGCTGTAGCGGAAGCATTCGCTCAACAGCTGGCTGACGTGTGTGTGGCTGGCATCGTACATGGCTATACCCTTGATGCCACGCTCCGCCAACAGACTCGCCATCTTCTCTGCCGCTGCTGCGGTGTGGCCGTAGATGCTGCCGTAGATAATGACAACGCCATGTTCTTCGGGCTCATATTTGCTCCATGTGTCGTACTTGCCGATGAAGTAGCCTAAGTTTTCTCTCCAGATAGGACCATGCAACGGGCATATCATCTGTATGTCCAGTGTGGCGGCCTTTTTAAGTACCGACTGCACCTGCACACCATACTTGCCCACGATGTTGATATAATAACGTCGTGCCTCGTCCAAGCAGTTGCGGTCGAAATCCATCTCGTCGGCATATATATTGCCGTTCAAGGCACCGAATGTGCCGAAAGCGTCGGCGGAGAAGAGCACCTTGTCCGTCGTGTCGTAGGTCATCATGGCTTCGGGCCAGTGCACCATCGGTGCCATCACAAAGGTCAGCGTGTGCCGTCCCGTGCAGAGGGTGTCGCCTTCGGCAACAGTCTGCAGGCGGTTGTCGATATTGATGGAGAAAAACTGCCGTATCATGTTGGCCGCTTTGGCATTGGTGACAATGGTCACATCGGGATGGCGTAGCAGCAACCCTTCAATCAAGGCGCAGTGGTCTGGTTCCATGTGGTTGACTACTAAGTAGTCCAGTTTCCGACCGTCTAGTACGTGTGCTACATTCTCAAAAAACTGTTCTGCCACTGCCGCGTCGGCAGTGTCGAGCAGCACCGTTTTTTCATCCATCAGCAGATAGCTGTTATAAGAAACCCCGCTCGGTATGGGGTATACGTTTTCAAACAGGGCCAGTTTCCTGTCGCTGGCACCCACATAGTGCAGGTCGTTGTTTATTTTGCGTGTGTTGTGCATTTCTGTTATTAAGGTTTAAAGGATTTTGATGGTTATAGGGTGATTTTTTGTTCTTGATGATAGTATGGGCTTTGTCGTTTGGAAGGTACGCCTACCTTTTTAACTTTTAATCCTTTATGCTAAGCGAACCTTTTCTACATTAAATGCAAATTTACGATTTATTTTTTAATTGGAAAGAGTTTTTTCTGTTGGGGATTATTTTTTAAGATTTATCTCATTTTTTTTATGTACTTTTGCAAAGTGGTTGAGCCCCGTGTGTCATGTTTAGTAGTAACGATAAAGGCCTTGCATTATGTCATTCAGAAAGACCGTGTCCTGTTTATTATTTCCGCTGACGATGTGGTATGCCGTCGGCGTTTGGTTTCGTAACCTTCTTTTCGACCTTGGCATCAAGCGGCAGGTATCTCCTAGCATCACCACTATCGGTGTGGGTAACATCTGTGCCGGTGGTGCGGGTAAGACACCTCATGTCGAATACCTTTTGCGCCTTTTGTCCGACCAGTATCCTACCGCTCTGCTTAGTCGGGGCTATCATCGTAAGTCACATGGCTTTGTCCTTGACGACGGAAGCCATAGTGCTTCCCGTCTTGGCGATGAGCCAGCCATGGTGGCGACCAAGTTCCCCAATGTGCAAGTGGCGGTGTGTGAAAAACGTGTTACAGGAGTGGAAAAACTATTACAGCTGCCCAAGCCTCCCAAAGTTATTGTGCTCGACGATGTCTATCAGCATCGCTATATCAAGCCCACCATCAATATCCTCCTAACAGAGTATGGCAAGCCATACAGCAACGACCATATCTTACCTTTCGGCAACCTCCGTGAAGGTCGCAGAGCGCGTTATCGTGCCAATATTGTCGTTGTCACCAAATCGCCACAGACACTCAATCCCATTGACAAACATAATATTGTCAATCGTTTGAAACTAAAACCTTTCCAAAAAGTCTTCTTCAGTTATATCCATTATTGCGACCCGCTGCCACTTATGGGTTCAGCTCCGTTGCCACTGCAGACAGTCGAGTCGGTCCTCCTTGTCACGGGCATCGCCGACCCCGAGCCTATGAGACAGTATGTCAGCCGTTTCTGCGAGGTTAGCACCATTCATTTCGCTGACCATCATCGTTTCACAGCTGCCGACATCCGTCGCATCCGTCGCGCCTATGTTCAGATAAACAGTGCCCGCAAACTCATTCTCACCACAGAAAAGGACGCTGCCCGATTGCGCGAGCTTGTCGACCATGAGGTCATGTCAGGACTGCCCATCTACTACCTTCCCATTGAGGTGCGCATCCATCAGAACAACGACATGAGTTTTGACCAAACAGTTAAGACTATCGTTCACGACAACAACCTTTTTCAGGAGCGGATGCGCAATGCCAAATTTGATTTCTAATTTTCAAACTATGATAGTAGAGATTTGCGCCAATTCACGCCAGTCTGCCATCAATGCCGTGGCAGGCGGTGCGATGCGTATAGAGCTGTGCCGCCAATTGGAACTGGGTGGCACCACCCCCACCGAGGACGACATCCGTTATTGCGTCCATGAATTAAAATTGCGTACCCATGTGCTAGTGCGCCCCCGTGCGGGCGACTTCGTCTACACCGATGCCGAGTTCGAACAAGTATGTCGCGAAGTGGAGCTGTGCCGCCAATGTGGCGCCCATGCCGTTGTGGTGGGCTTCCTCACCCCCGACGGCATGATTGACGAGGAACGTACCCGCCACGTTGTCCAATTGGCAGCACCCATGGAAGTAACCTTCCACCGCGCCTTCGACGAGATGTGCCAAGACCCTCTTGAAGCCCTCGAAGCCATCATCCGCTGTGGCTGCCACCGGTTGCTCACCTCAGGCTGTCAGCCCAATGCCGAGGCAGGCATCCCCACCATCCGTGCTCTCGTTCAGCAAGCCCATGGACGTATCCTCATTATGGCCGGTGCTGGTGTCACCCCCGGCAATGCCCGTCGTATCGTGCAGGAAACAGGAGTCCCCGAAATACACGGCTCTTGCAAGCATACCCTTCCCGACGGCACATCCGAAACCAACCCCGAAACAGTAAGACAATTAATCAAATCCATATCCCAATGAAAACATCCCACAACCCCCATCTATCCATTCTATCCATTCTATCCCTTCTCCTTATCTTCTCCTCCTGCCACCGCAACCCCCATTTCCTCACCGACCGCGCCTACCGCCAGCAGGTAGAGCAGGACTATGAAGCCCGCCTCTCCGATTTCCCAATGCTCAACGCCCAATTAAACTTCGACACCCTCTGCCGTGCCGAGCGCGAAGCCATGCAGTTTCTCTACGCCTACATGCCTTATAGCGACCTTGCCGACTATACTCCTGACTTCTTCCTCGACCAGGTGCGCTATGCCTTCACCGCCCGCGAGCAGATGCCGTGGGGCAAAGCCATCCCCGAAGACATCTTCCGCCACTTCGTCCTCGTCTACCGTGTCAATAACGAGAACCTCGACACCGCCCGCATGGCCTTCTATCACGCCCTGAAAGAGCGTGTGCAGGACATGACAATGGAGCAGGCTGCTCTAGAGGTCAACCACTGGTGTCACGAGCATGTCGCCTACCGTGCCGCCGACAGCCGCACCTCGGCACCCCTCGCCACCATGCGCACCTCCCTTGGCCGCTGTGGTGAGGAGAGCACCTTCGCCGTCACCGCCCTCCGCTCTGTGGGTATCCCTGCCCGCCAGTGCTATACTCCGCGTTGGGCGCACTGCGACGATAACCACGCCTGGGTCGAGGTGTGGGTGGCCAACCCCGACGGCAATGGTGGCGAATGGAAGTTTCTCGGAGCCTGCGAGCCCGACCCCGAATTGAACATGGGCTGGTTTGCCATCCCCTCCACCCGCTGCCTGATGGTGCACAGCAAGGCCTTTGGCCGCTACCACGGCGATGAGGAAGTTGTCAAGCAGACCGCCCTCTACAGCGAGCTGAACCTTCTCAGCCACTATGCACCCACACGCCGCGTCACCGTCACCGTCTGCGGTCCCGACGGCAAGCCCCTCCCCGGTGCTACCATCAAGTTCAAGATGTACAACTACGCCGAATACTACACCCTTGCCACCTACACCGCTGATGCCCAAGGTCAGGCCTCCCTCACCACAGGCCTCGGCGACATCCTCGTCTGGGCCACTGACGGCACCCGCTACACCTTCAGTAAACTCGATGTCCGCCAAGACAGCACCCTTACTTTGACCCTGTCTGACCAGTCCGACCACTCCGACATCCTCCTTCTCGACATCGTTCCTCCCGCGCCCGGCATCGCCAAGGTCACCCCCTCCGACGAAGCCGTCGCCGCCAACGCCCGCCGTCTTGCTTACGAAGACTCCCTGCGAAACGCCTATACCGCCACCTTTCCGACAAAGGATAACTTCAAGAGCTACCTCCCCAAGGACTGGTGTTGGAGTCAGGATTTATTCTCTGACGACCAAGTGTGGGAAATCGTCCACAAGTCCGAAGGCAATTATGCCGAAATATACAAATTCTTTGATTATTGGGGTGGTCAGTACAGAAGCGGTGAGCATATCTACGACTACCTCAAGTCCTACTCCGACAAAGACCTGCGCGACATCACCGCCGACGTGTTAAAATCACACGACACAGGGTTCGACTGGTTAGACCGCGATAAAGGCACCGAATACAGCCGCCTTTACACGTATGATGTATTTAAGAAGGGCATTCTCCCTGCGCGTATCAGTAACGAACTGGTGCGCGACTGGCGCCAGCCGTTGTTAAAGGGAATGACGGACTTTGCACACAGAGTTGAAACCTCCGATAACGAAAGACTTTATGTAAAGCAGAGAACACAGGCAGAAGAGTATAAGCAAGATTATGAGGCATTGAAGCAATGGACGCTCGAGAACATTGCCGTGGACGACACTGGCAACTACTATAATTGTCCCATCTCGCCCATGGGTGTGCTCCGTCTGCGCCATGCCGACCCCCACAGTCGCGACATCTTCTTCGTGGCCGCATGCCGTGCATTCGACATCCCCGCCTACCTCGACAACGCCACCAACACCATTTACGTCTGGGACGGCACCGCTTGGCAAAAGACCGACCTCTCCGATACAACAACTCTCAACTCTCAACTTTCAACTTTCAACTCTCAATTGACCCTCACCTACCACGGCAAAGACCCCGCCACCCCCATCTACTACCCCCACTTCACCCTCCAAAAGCTTGAGAATGGTGACTACCGCACCTTTGACTTCGAGGACGACCCCCGCATGGCGACCTTCCCCGCCACTATCCCGCTGGAGCCCGGCACCTACTGCCTCAGCACCGGCAACCGCTATCCCGACGGCGAGGTGCTCAACCGCCTCGAGTTTTTCACCGTCGAAGAGGGTGAACACGTGACCAAGGAAATCGTCATCCGTACCCTGGTCGAGCGGGGGGCAGAGTCTGTGATACTCCTGCCCGCAGGCACCGAGGTGATGGAAGGCATCACCCTTGCCGAATATGCCGACGACAAGGGCGTCATACTCGCCTTCATGGGTCCCCACCGCGAACCCGCCAAGCACCTTGTCAAGGAGATGCTGCAGCACGCCGCCGAATTCCAACGCTGGGGCGGCATGACCTACTGCACCACCACCGACCCCGACAATGCCGACCTGCGCCAGCTGCGCAACATCGACATCGTCCCCCTCCATTCGGGCGAGACCGACCGGCTGGAACTCACGGTGGCCGAGGCTCTTGGCGGAGGCGAATATGAGTACCCCCTCGTGGTGTTCATCAACAAGGATGGCAACATTGTATTCCACACCTCCGGCTACAAGATAGGCCTCGCCGAGCTGCTCCTGAAATACTGCAAGTAGTTCACCTTCATATTGCATCCATCCTCACCAAGCCCCTATGGCGAAGCCTGTTTCCACCTCGCCATTATTTCTGCACGCCCCAAATACTTTTAGTATTTATACTATATTTATACCTTAGTTATACCTCAGTTATACTATTATATATAGAATAACTAAAGTATAACTAAGGTATAAATATAGTATAAATATCGGAGGTTTGAGGGCGAGAGTGGGGGACTATTTGTCGCGGAGGACTTCGATGACACCTCGGTGCTGGGTCCAGATGTTCACGCCGTGGGCTTTGAAGTAATAGAAATAAGTGCCTGATGGGGCGTGTTGTGCGGCAGGGTCCCACCAGTCGGACTCGTTGGCGATGTTGCGCTTGTGATAGACGCAGTGGCCGTAGCGGTCGTAGATGGTGAGTTCGTTGTACTTAAGGCAGTTGTGCTCTATTAGTCCGCCGATTACGAAGCGGTCGTTCACGCCGTCGCCGTTGGGGGTGACCACATTAGGGTAGGAGAGGGCGGTGTCGCAGTGGTCGCCGTTCCAGAAGATATAAAGGCTGTAATGGATGATACTGTCGCAGCCCGCTTCGTTGAAGGTGTGGTATATATAGTCCGCCACGGAGTCGTTGAACACGGTGTCCAGAGCGAACCAAGGCAGCAGGTCTTCAGGAATGGTGTCGTAGATGGTCGTGTCGCTGATAGGGATGATATGCAAGATGAATGTGACGATGCTGTCCTCGCCATGACTGCCAGTGAAACGGAAGTTCCTTTGCCCCTCTTGGAAGAGCCAGGCTGTGTCGTACTGTATGGGCAGATCGTTCTCGCATGCGTAGTAAAGCACCGTGTCGTTCACATTGTAAAACACCTTTAGGTGATAGTCCACAATGCTGTCGCACACCGAGGTGGAACCGGGTATCACGAAAGTGGTGTCCGCATCCCCATTGAAGAGGGTATCGTAGCGCATCCAGGGCAGCTGGCTCTCAGCAATGGTGTCATATACTTGAGAATAGTAGTTGTCGATTATGCGGATATAGAGGCTGTCTGCTATCGTCATCGGGCAGTCGCCCGTATCTCTCCCCTCTATCCAGTAGAGCCCGCTCATTGAGGTGTCCGCCTCGGTAAGGATTAAGGGTAGAGATTCCATCACTAGCCCGTTAGGTCCATGTAGTTTCACGTCTACAATGTCAGGAGAAGCGGTGTAGTTGAGAATGATGCTGTCGCCAATGCAGAAGAGCGTGTCCGTCAGGAGGCGGAGTTGGCCTCCCTTCACCACAATATCAATTGAGTCGATGCGTAATTGGAGGCAACTGGCGGTGTCAAAACCTTCTAAGTAGTATCGCCCTGAAGCGTTGCTGTCGATATTATGCAGCACAAAGGGCGGTTGGGTGAAGTGCAGCCCGTTGGGTCCCATGAGTTCCAGACCATCGATACGAGGGGCATTGTAGGTGAAGACAATGCTGTCGCCTCTGCAATAGGCGGTGTCGAGGGTAAGGTGGATGTGCGATGACTGGTTGTAGTCGTAGAAATAGCCAAATACACAATCGTAGTGATAGCTCCTCTCGCCTTCTGTTATAGCGTAGCCGCCTCGATGTTCAAGAACCCCCAAATGAAACATTCCTGAAGCATTCTCTATGGTTATCAGGCTGTCGATTGAATAGTATTGGGTGCCTATGGGGGTGACTATCTCTTTGCAGCACCACGCCAGCGTGGTGTCGGCTGGAAGGGTGTGGAAGTCGCTGGCTGTAATGAAAGTAGAGTCACCGTTAAACAGGAAGTCCGACACAAAGGCTCTCTTGGTCAAGATGTGCAGCATCGTGTTCTCCGAATAGCGCATATACGAGACCTTGTGTGTCCCCGTGCAGTCGATAGGTGGCAACATGGTCATCCCTACTCCACCAAAATCAGATGCCAGTGTTGTCATTTGGAGTACTGCTGCTGCTTTGTCGAGGGTAATCAGTGTGGCACTGTCTTCTAGGATAAGAGGGCCATTGTGCTGTCGGTAGACCAAATCCTGCAGAATGCCATTGAAATATACTTCCACCGTATCGTCGGGGTCGTTGGGGAATACCCACACCTGTTCAAAGTAATCGGAATCGGCGTCTTGCGAGCGAATTGCCACATAACGTGTACCCGTCTTGTCGATGGGCAGAATCTGGTCGCCCACCACATTGTATATATGTTGGATAGAGCTGCTAGGGGCTGTGAGTGTCAGGTCGTAGTCGGCAAAACAAACGGCAATAGGTCGTGACGCATGAATGGTAGTCCCCCCTAATCGATCTTGGGCTGCAATGCCGGCACTCTCACGACCATAACTTTGACCTCTGTTTAACGTGACTGTTACCGGCTCATCTATACTAAGCCCGTTGAATGCCCGTCCAGGTGGGGGTACCATTTGCACCACTGTGCTATCCTGTGTGGCTACAACCTGTATGTGCCCCCTGTCATACCCGTTAGGATAACAGTCTAGTGAGTTTTGCATGGGTACCACAAAGTCGGTGCCTAGGGCATGGCTTCCCTTCAAGGAAGTGATATCTCCTGTCATATGAGTGTAGTCTAGATAACATGAAATGGGAGCGGTGGAAGTAATAAGGATTCCTAAATTGTTGATAATGTCAGGAACGGTTCCGATATTGCGTCCTATCCACGCATACCGTAAATGGTGCTTGGAAAAGCTATTGGCTGCGATGGTGTCGGTGATAGGGGGATACAGCAGTGATGAGGCAGCAGGGATACTAATAGTTACTATTGCTGGCTGGTTATAGGTGAAGATGTGCAGGTATGACGATTGTGCGTTGCTGAACTCATGTGGCGCGGTAAACCAGAAGGCCGTGTCAGTCTGTGCATGACAGACCGATGAAAGTATCAATAAAGCTAACAATAATAACCGCTTCATCTATTCGTAAATCATATATTATGATATAACGTGCGGGGACAAGAATTATTGCAAGGAATTGCGATTATTTGTCGCGCAG
>CAMZFW010000038.1 GCA_947306225.1 uncultured Bacteroidales bacterium | reverse complement strand
TTGCAAAAAAAGTTTGTCAGTTCGAAAAATAGTTGTAATTTTGCAGTCCGTTTCGTGGGTAAGAAAAGCCACCGAAAATGCAGTAAATTACATAATTAAAATAGTTTAAACACAATGTACGCAATCGTAGAAATCGCAGGAAAGCAATTCAAGGTCGCTCAAGATCAGAAGGTCTTCGTGAACCGTCTTCACAACGACGAGGGTAGCGAGGTTACTTTTGACACCGTGATGCTTAAAGACAATGACGGCAACGTCGAGGTTGGACAGCCTTACATTGCCGGTGCAAACGTGAAGGCCACCGTGCTGCGCCACCTTAAGGGTGACAAGGTGTTGGTGTTCAAGAAAATCCGCCGCAAGGGTTATCAGAAGATGAATGGCCATCGCGACTATCTGACTCAGATTAAGATCGATAGCATTAACTAAATCAATGTAAAACCGTTTAAAAATAGAAAATTATGGCTCACAAAAAAGGTGTCGGTAGTTCCAGTAACGGTCGTGAATCCGAAAGCAAACGTTTAGGCGTTAAAATTTTTGGCGGTCAGCATTGCATCGCTGGTAACATCATCGTGCGTCAGCGTGGTACCGTCCACAACCCTGGCAAGAATGTCGGCATGGGCAAGGATCATACGCTGTTTGCTCTTTGCGACGGTATCGTTAGCTTCAAGAGAGGTCGCGAAGACCGCTCGTATGTTTCGGTCATCCCTGAGACAGAGGAATAAATTTATTCACTTATAACATTTGGTTGGGCACATACCATATCGGTGTGTGCCTTTTTTTGTCATGTAGTGAAATAAAACCGGTCATTGTGCGTTATCTAGATATGGAATCATCCAGACCCATAGTAGTGGCAGGCCCGTGCAGCGTGGAGAGCCGCGAGCAGCTGGGCGAGGTGGTGCAGGCATTGTCGCGTGTGCCACAGGTGGATATGGTGCGCTGCGGGGTGTGGAAACCGAGGACGCATCCGGGTGTGTTTGAGGGCAAAGGCGAGGAGGCCCTGCGATGGATTGCGGAATTGAGAGAAGGATATGCGGGGATGCGTTTCTGCTGTGAGGTGGCGCGGGCTGAGCATGTGGAACTGGCGTTGCGCTATGGAATGGACGGAGTGTGGATAGGGGCGCGCACGACTGCCAACCCCTTTGTGGTGCAGGAGGTGACAGAGGCACTGCGTGGCAGCGGTGTGAGGGTGATGGTGAAGAACGCGCCGAGTCCCGACGTGCAGTTGTGGATGGGTGCAGTGGAGCGTTGCCGGCAGGTGGGGGTGAAGGATATTGTGGCGGTGCATCGCGGTTTCGACATGTTTAGTAACGGTGGCTATCGCAATAGTCCGTTGTGGGAGGTGCCGATAGAGTTGCGCCGGCTGATGCCGGAACTGCCTATCTTGTGCGACCCCAGCCATATAGCGGGTAGGCGAGAGCCTATCGGGATGCTGGCACAGACGGCTATGAACTTGGGTTTCGACGGATTGATGGTGGAGGTGCATCCCCACCCGGAGAGGGCTTATACGGATGCAGGGCAGCAGATTACGCCGGCGGAGCTGGAGAAGATGCTGGACTCGCTGGTGGTGCGCCAAACCGACAGCACGGTGGCAGACGGGCAGTTGCAGCGGCTGCGTGAGGAGATTGACGTGCTCGACGGGCAAGTGTTGCAGGCACTGGCAGCACGGCTGCGGGTGGCTGGAGAGATTGCCAAAGTGAAAGAACGTGGCAATCTGGCTGTGTACCAACCTAAGCGTTGGGAGCAGCTGTTGCAGCAACGACGCCTGACAGCTACGGAATTGGGGCTTGACCCCGACTTTGTGGAGGAGATTTTTGAGAAGATACACGCGGAGAGTGTGAGGGTGCAATTGGGGAATTGAAAATTGAAAATTGAAAGTTGAAAATTGCTGCCGCACACTATACTACTACTGATTAACATATCAACACATCAACGATAAATTATATAAACAATAAACTTTAAAACCCTTAAACAAAGCATAATATGAAGATTCGTTTTCTAAAATTCAAAGACTGGCTGCTGATGAGTGTCATGGGACTCTTCGGTCTGACGGCGTGTCACACTTCTAAAGAGGCGTCGGCGCAGCAACCTCCAGCGAAAGACAGCGACGATGCCATAGAGCAACCAGTCCCAAGAGGCGACGGGGCTCTGATGTACGGAGTGCCGACGATGGACTTTGTGGTGAAAGGACGCGTCATCAACGAGCAGGGCAAGCCCGTAAAGGGGATGCAGGTGATTCTGGTCAATCAGAAAATAGACATTTCCCCCGACCACATGGACGAGGACAACCCTTACGTGCAGGACTACATTAGGCACGCTTCGGACACTACGAATGAGCAGGGTGTGTTTGAATGCCATGTGACAGATGTGCCGGTGGATGTGCAGCGCGTGATAGTGCGCGATGTCGACGGCAAGAAGAACGGCAGCTACGTGGATCAGATGGTCGACATCGAGTTTACCGAGGCTGACCAGACGGGCGAACGTAGGGGCTGGTACATGGGCCGTCGCGTCAAAGACGTGGACATCACCGTGAGTAAGAAGTAGTTCTTGAATGTGTTATTGTGTTAATGCGTTAATGTGTTAGTCTTAGAATGTGTTAATGTGTTAATGCGTTAGTCTTAGAATGTGTTAATGCGTTAATGTGTTAGTCCTTGAATGTGTCAATGCGTAAGTCATTGAATACGTCAATCAACGATTCACACAATCACACAGCTACACAATCACGCATTCTTATACGGATGTTATGAACCTGAAGCAGGAGATTTGGCGACAGTACCGCCACAATCAGGCGCAGCTGCACCCGTTGCGGACGCTCTTCTGGGAGTGTACGCTGCGGTGCAATATGCACTGCAGGCATTGCGGCAGCGACTGCAAGGTGAGCACCACCACGCCCGATATGCCGGCGAAGGACTTCTTCAAGGCCATCGATGACATCACACTGCATGTGGACCCACACAAGGTGTTTGTCATCTTCACGGGCGGAGAGGCACTGTTGCGTCCCGACATCGATGCCTGCGGGCTGGAGCTGTACCGCAGAGGGTTCCCGTGGGGTATGGTAACGAACGGATACCTGCTGGACGAGAAGCGGTTGGACAGCCTGCTTCGGAGCGGTATGCACTCCATCACCGTGAGCCTCGACGGGCTGGAGGAGGAGCACGACTGGATGCGCCAGACCCGAGGAGGCTTCGAGCGGGCGAGCCGTGCGATACGCCTGCTGGGGCAGACGAGCGACATATTGTGGGATGTGGTGACATGCGTCAATCCTCGCAACTACCATCAGTTGGATGCCATCAAGGAGTACCTGCTGTCGCTGGGATGCCACAGGTGGCGTATCTTCGCTATCTTCCCGATGGGACGTGCTGCCAACTACCCCGAGCTGCAGCTGTCGGACGAGCAGTTCACCGGGGTGCTGGAGTTTGTGAAACAGGTGCGCGAAGAGAATAACGGAATGATATGCAATTATGCCTGTGAGGGCTACCTGGGCAGTTATGAGCGGCAGGTGAGGGACAGCTACTACTATTGTCGCGCAGGCATAGAGGTGGCCTCGGTGCTGTGCGACGGCAGCATATCGGGCTGCACCAGCATACGCAGCAACCTGCATCAGGGCAATATCTACAAGGACAATCTGTGGGAGGTGTGGCAGAACAAGTTCCAAGCCTATCGCGACCGTGGTTGGATGCGCAAGGGGCAATGCAAAGACTGCAAGGTGTGGCGCTATTGCGAGGGGAATGGGATGCACCTATATGACGACAATGGCGACCTGCTGTCGTGCAGCCTGCATCGGATTGTCAAGCAGAAGTGACGAGCTGCACCAGTTGGTCGATGTCGGGCTGGTCGGCAGGGAATATAATTTGTGCTTTTTGGTAAAAAGGCAGCCGCTGAGCGAGCTGTTGACGGACGTATAGGCTGCGTTCCTCCTCGGTCATGCCGGCAAGGATGGGACGCGGTTTCTTTGATTGTGTGGCACGGCGCAGGAGGGTCTCTATGGTGACGTCGAAATAGATAGAGGTGCCATGCTGGTTCATCCACTCGATGTTGTCGAAATGACAGGGGGTGCCGCCGCCGGTTGAGATGATAATGTTGTCGAGGTCGGCGGTGCTGTGAAGCAGTTTCTGTTCAATCTTACGGAAAGCCTCCTCGCCATAGCGTTTGAAGAATATGGGGATGGTGGTGTGGAAGGTGGTCTCGAGCATCTGGTCGAGGTCGGCCCATTGGTAGCCTAACCGCGTGGCGAGTTTGTGGCCCACGGTGGTCTTACCACTATACATATATCCTGTGAGATAGACACGCATGGGCTAACGATGATGTTTGTTTGTAGGCTCCTCGGGTGGGGGCAGGGTGCCGCCCGTGAGGGTGATGAGCGGGAAGGTGCGGCGCGCGTTGGCGGCAAAGATGCCTAGGGCACCGTTGACGTTGCTGTAGATGGCAGGCGGCTCGGTGATGAGTTGCATCATGCTGGTGGCGGTGGCTATCTCCTGAAGGTAACGGTAGCGGTCGGGGCTGACGGTTTCGATGTCGAGGGTGTATTGGTGGATGTAGGGCACCACCTCGTTGGTGTCGGTCAGGCGTATGAGTGTCAGCGTGGTGTTGTGGCTCTCGCCGTCGAAGTTGTCGTCGGGGGTGAGCAGTTGGTTGAACGGTGAGAAGCCTGACACCGACAGGTTGGCAGCAATGAAGGGGTCGATAAGGTCCTTGTCGTTGCAGAGGAAAAAGGTGGCGTAGGTGGTGTCGATGGTGTCGTAGCGTTCAAAATAGTGACTGTAGCGGCTGCCGCTGTCGCGCTGGCGGAGGGTGATGCAGTAGTAGTCTTTGTGGTCGGGGTAGTCGTCGATGTTGAAGTTGACTAGTAGCAAATGGAAGGCTCCCGTGTCGTTGGTGTATGCTACGGGCTGGCTGATGCGTGGCATACGTGGCACGGTGGTATGTGCGGTGATGGCGCGGTCGCCAGCCTGTATGCGGATGGCGAGACTGTCCTCCTCCTGCACGGTGTAGTCGAAGAAGTAATTGCAGCGGTCGACAGAGGTGGGGCGGTAGTCGATGCCGTTGATTGACATCACCATGTCGGTGCCTCCAACGGGTTGGTTGTTGGTGGAATCGAGGAAGAAGCGGGTGTTGGCAAAGTAGACAAAGAGCTGCTTCTCGGCAGAGGGGACGGCATTGAGCACCATCTCATGCTCGGAGATAGAGGTGTCGAAAGGGATGACCTTCTCGCACGAGACGAGGGAAAGAAGCAAGAGGGCTATGATGGTATATCGTTTCATGGGTCAGAAATATAAAGTGTATGCAATGGATGGAAGGATGGGGAAAATGGAGAGCTGCACGAGGGCTTTGCTATAGCCTTGGTAGGAGTATTGGCTGCTGGTGTAGGTGAGGTAGGGATTGGCGCGGTTGTAAAGGTTGTAGACGCTGATGTTGATGGTGCGGCGCATCTTGGGTCGCCAGACGGGTGCGTTCTTGTCGGCGGTTTCGGGCAACGAGCTTTTGCTCTGTTTGAAAGTGCGGTGGAAATTGACGCTGATGTCGGCGCGGTGGTAGTTGGGCATACGGAAATTGTTGCGGCTGCTGACGTGCGACAGGGTGTTGTCCATGTGCGGGGTGCCGTTGTAGGCGTCGGGGTCGTCGGAGGCGACGGGGTATTTCTCCATAGAGAGGGTGGCGGTGTTGCCAGTGCTGAAGACCCATGTGCCACTGATGTCGAAGTTCTTGTTGAACTTATAGGTGAGCACGATGGAGAGGTCGTGGCGGCGGTCGTATTTGGCGGGGAACGGCTTGCCGTTGTTCAACTCTTGACCGGGACGGTCGAAGAGGTGTGTGGTGCGGCTCCAGGTGTATGCTACCCAGCCCGTCAAGTTGCCATAGTTGCGCTGGGCGAGAAATTCGGCACCGTAGGTCCAGCCATCACCCAGACAGACCAACTCTTCCCAGCCTACGGTGCTGCCGAAGGAGGTGGCACCGTCCTTGTATTCGATGATGTCGCTCATGTGCTTGTAGTAGCCTTCGAGCGAGAAGTCGACCCCAATGTCAGTATTATAGACAACGCCCGCTGCCACCTGGTGTGCGGTCATGGGCGGTATGCGTCGGGTGGAAGGCACCCAGAGGTCGGTGGGCAGGCTGATGCTGGTGGTGGAAAGAAGGTGCATGTATTGGGACATGTAGGCGTAGCCCACCTTTATCGACAGGTTGTCACCTAGCAGTGCACGGCCCGAGATACGGGGCTGCACCGACGGATAGAACACATCTTCTACTCCGAAGCCGCTGACGTGTATGCCATAGTTAATCTTGAAGACATCGTTGATGCTCCAGTCGTCCTCGGCAAAGAAGACCATCTCGTTGGCACGCACGGTATCTTCTTGAATGACGGTGTCTATCTGCCAGGCAGAGTTCATCTGAATCTGGTCGAAATAGTCGATGCTGCCGCTTGCCACACTGGGACGTATCCAATGGCGGGTATAATAGGTGCCAAACTGTAGGTTGTGGTCAGGGGTGGGGGTGTAGGAGAAGTCCACGCGACCCGTAAGGTCGTAGATGGACGACAGGTAGTTGCCCTTCACGGTCGACACCTGCTCGCTGCCATCGTCGAGGATGGCATCTTTCTCGATGCCCACCACCATACGGTTGTTGTATTGTGTGTAGGAGGCGGAAAGGTTCATGAACATCTTGGGGCCTAACACATAGTTCCATCGCAGGCCGCCCACGGTGTTGCCCCAATTGTTGGCAAAGTCGAGATATTGGTCTTCTGCCAGGCTGCTTTCGGTACGCACTTTGGTGTAGACATCGTCGTCGCCGTGGTAGAAAGTGGCGTAGAGGCGGCTTTTGTCAGAGAACTTGTGTGTCACCTTGCCGTTGAGGTCGTAGAAATAGTATCCTGCCACCAGCTTGGCCTTGCCGTCCACGTCGGTGGCGAGTCGTCGCACCAGCGGGCGCATCAGGAAGTCGGCGTAGGTGCGCCGTGCCGAAAGGCAGAAAGTGGTCTTCTCTTTGATGATAGGACCCTCGACGTTCAGTTTGGCTGAAATGAATCCGATGGAGGCATTGCCGTGTATCTCACGGTCGTTGCCGTTGTTGGTGGTCACGTCGAGCACGCTCGACAGCCTGCCGCCGAAGCGGGCGGGGAAGCTGCCCTTGTAGAGGGTGACGTTTTTCACCGCTTCGGCATTGAAGGCAGAGAAGAAGCCGCCTAGATGGTTCACGTTGTAGAGCGGGATTCCGTCGAGTAGGAAAAGGTTCTCGTCGGGGCCGCCGCCACGCACATACATGCCGCCCGTACCTTCGTTGCCGCTCTGCACGCCAGGCAGTAGCTGTATGGCTTTCACGATGTCGGCTTCACCAAATAGCACGGGCACAGCCTTCAGCTGTTCTACGGGCATTTCGAGTGCCGACATCTGTGAAGACTCTCGCGAGTTGACACGCTGTGCCCGCACCACTACCTCCTGCAGCTGAATCGAAGGCTTCAGGCTATAGTTGCGGGTCTGGTTGTGGGTCAGGTCGATTGTGTCGTAGATGGGTTCATAGCCAACAAATGTGATGCGCAGGGTGGCATCTGTGGCCTTCAACGTGAGGGTGTAACGTCCATTGGCGTTGGTAATGGTGCCCTTGCCGCTGCGGGTGTCGAGCACGGTGGCACCAATCAGCGTCTCACCAGTGGCATGGTCGGTGACGGTGCCGCTGACGGTGTGTTGGGCATGCAGGCCCAACGGTATTAGCAGCAAGGCGTACAAGATGATGTGTCGGTACATTCGTCTAACAATTGTTTCATCGTTTTATTCAATACTGGGTGTGTGAGGTCGGGTGCAATGTCGCACATTGGCACCAGCACAAAGCGGCGTAGGTGCATCCGAGGGTGGGGTAGCGTGAGGTCGGGAGTGTCTATGACCAGATTGTCGTAAAGAATGAGGTCGATGTCGATAGGACGACTGGAGTAAAATTGAAAATTGAAAGTTGAAAGTTGAAAATTATCCGGGTGCGGAATTTTATGATTGCTTGATTGTTTGATTGCTTGATTGTTTGAGTAATTTGACTGCGGCAGCAATTTTTCATTTTTCAATTTTAAATTTTCAATTCTTTTATGATTGCTTGATTGTTTGATTGCTTGATTGTTTGAGTAATTTGACTGCGGCAGCAATTTTTCAATTTTCAATTTCAAATTTTTAATTCCCTTCCGTCGCCTTCCCAGCTGGTGTTCTATGTCCAACGCCTCTTTGAGTGCGTCGTGTGGAGCTAGCGTAGTCTCCACTTGCAACGCTTGGTTGTAGAAGCCTTGAGGGGTCTCGTCGGGTGAGAAGAGTCCCCAAGGTGCAGTCTCGTAGATAGATGAGCAAGCAACGACAGACCCGATACGCTGCTGTATCAGGTCTGTCGCATTGTGTATCATCTGTTGGCGGTCGCCTTGATTGCCGCCAATCAGTAGATAGAGTTTTGGCATTATTTCACCTCGGTGAACACCATCTCAAATTTCATCTCCATACCAGTCTCGTCGTCGCGCTCGGTCTGGGAGATAACGATAGTGTTATCCTTCTTGTTATAGGTGAAGGGAATAGTCTCGGTTTCACCATCCTCGTCGGTAGAGGTCAGGGTGCCAGCTTCGCCGTCGAAAGTGTAGGTGAAGGTGATAGTCTCCTCTTCAGTGTCGATAGGCATAGTCATGCCCATAGCCGACATCGAGCCGCTGGTGGTCATATCCATGGTGCCCTTGGTGGCATCAGTGAACTTCATCGTGGCATCCATTACCATGTTGATGTGGGCGGTGATGCCTTCCATGCTCATGTCTTGGTCAATCACGGTGTGGGTTTTCCAGCTGGTGCCGGGAAGTTCTTTCTCCTTGTTGCATGATGTGAACACCATGGTAACGCAGGCCAATAAGGCCAAAAACAATGTTTTCTTCATTTTTGTTTGATTTTTTGATTAATAAAATTTGTTTGATTTTTTGATTAATAAAATTAGTATTTCGTTATTACGTTATATCGTTATTACGCTGTCGGCGACTCGCCGATTATCCGCAGTGGATAAAGCTTTCCACCAGTTCGAGAATCTTGTGGGGGTTGGTGCCAATCTCCGAACGCAGGGTGCGGTCGTTGTATTTGCGCAGCTCCTTCAAGATGCCGTCAATTAGGGCGGGGGCGAAGATGCCCTTTTCCTCGTAGATGGCACGGTCGCGCTCTAGCAGGTCGGCACTGGCGGCGCAACTGTCAGGCAGCACGTCCAGACGCTCCAGCACATCCTCATGCTCGAAGATGTTCACACTCACATAGCGGTCTTTGGCATACTGCACGGCGTTCTCCATTTCGAAACCGTGGCGTGCCGCCACCGTCATACCCGCCAGCAGCAGGTACACGTTGGCACTGCCGTCGGGGGTGCGCAGCTCGATGGTCTGCTTGTAGCTGAAATCCACCTCGTTGTTCTTCTCCAATGGGTTGCAATGAGCCATCATGTTGCCGCTGCCTTTGGTCCAACCCAGCGGCACACGCACCATCGCGCTGCGGTTGCGGTCGCCCCAGCAGATGTTGGTGGGAGCCTCTTGGTGAGGTACCAGACGGAAGTAGCTGGTGGGGTTGGTGTCGCCGAAGGCGGTGAGTGAGCCGGCCAAGCTCAGAATGCCTGCTATGGCCTTGTGTGCCACCTCGGTCAGGCCGTTCTCGCCAATGTACATGTTCTTGCCATCCTTGGTGATACGGGTGTGGATGTGCATGCCGCTGCCCGCCTTACCCACAGTAATCTTCGGTGCAAAAGTGACGGTGATGCCGTACTGGTAGCCCAGCGTGCGCATAATCCACTTGGCTATCACCAGCTGGTCGGCAGCATCCTCGAGCGTGGTGGGCAGAAACTCTATCTCGTTCTGCTCGTACATGGTGTCGTCCACGCAGAAGTTGCCCACCTCGCTGTGGCCGTACTTAATCAGTCCGCCACATTCGGCAATCAGCTTCATCGCCTCCACGCGGTAGTTCTCGAACTTGCAGAAAGGCGAAGAGGCATGGTAGCCGCGCTGGTCCTCGGTCATATAGCTCTCCTCCTTGGGGGCAATGACATAGTATTCCAGCTCGCCCATCACCTCAAACTCCATACCGCCCGTAGCCTCGCGGAAAGCCTTGCCAGCCTTCGCCAAGGTGTATTCGGGTGCCATCTCAAACGGCTCGCCGTCCTTGGTGTAGAAGTTGCAGAGCAGGTCCAGCGTGGGTATCTCGGCAAAGGGGTCGATAAATGCCGTGCGGAAACGCGGTATCACGTACAGGTCGCTGCTGCCCGCCTCGAGGAAGGGGAACAGGCTGCTGCCGTCCACGCGCTCACCGCTGGTCAGAATCTCGTCGGCATGTTCCAGGCTGTTGATGACGAAGTTTAGCGTCTTCAGACGGCCGTCGTTCGCCATGTAGCGGAACTTGATCATCTCGATTTCGAATTCCTCGATGACCTTGAGGATATCCGCCTTGGTAAATTCTGCCATAGGCTTTTCCAAGAAACTTACCAAGCGGTTAGGGTTGAGCTTCAATTCTTCTTTTTTCATAAATGAAATATTTTTTGAGTTTGGGATTGCAAAGATACGAATATTTTTTGTATCTTTGCAAACTCAAATGAAAGATTAAAAGGTTTGCTACGCTTAATGGTTTAAGAGTTAAAAGGTAAGCCCCCAATAGCCAAGTGCCCTTTTCCCCTTTCAGACATTATAAACACTGAAACTTTTTAATATAAAATACCATGTTTAAAAAAGAAACTTATATCGCCCGTCGCGAGCAACTACGCAAAGATGTCGGTCACGGTCTGATCATCATTCAAGGTAACCACGAAGCCCCATGCAACTATCCCGACAACACCTATTGGTTCCGTCAGGACAGCACGTTCCTCTACTTTTTCGGACTCCGGCGCGAAGACCTCGTCGGCGTTCTCGACTGCGACAGCGGCAAAGACTACATTTTTGCCAACGACTACGACATCGACGATGTCATTTGGACGGGTCCCCTACCCAGTGTCAAGGAGCTGGCCGCCAGCGTGGGCGTCGACAATAGTGGCGACCTTGCCGCGCTTCAGACCCTCTGCACTAAGACCATTGGCGAAGCCCGTCGTATCCACTACCTGCCGCCCTATCGTTCCGACAACCAGTGGCAGCTCAGTTCGCTGCTGGGCCTTCGCTACGATGCTGTCAAGCGCTACGCCTCCATGCCGCTCATCCTCGCCTGCGTCAAGCAGCGCAGCATCAAGAGCGACGAAGAGATTGTCGAAATCGAGAAAGCCATCGCTACTGCCTACAACATGCATGTCGGAGCCATGAAGATGGCCATGCCCGGCCGTTACGAGTACGAGCTGGCTGGCTTCATGCAGGGCGAGGCATGGAAAGGCAACGGTCCCGTCAGCTTTCCCGTCATCATGACCATTCATGGCGAGACACTCCACAATCACAACCACAACCACAAGCTCGAACTTGGACGTATGCTCGTCATGGATGCAGGCTGCGAAACGGAAATGAGCTACTGCTCCGACATTACCCGCACCGTCCCTGTCGGCGGCAAGTTCAACGACCGCCAGCGCGCCATCTACGAGATAGTCCTCAACGCCAACCTAGAGGCCATCCGCGTCACCCGTCCCGGCATCACCTATCAGGAGGTACACACCGCCGCCAGCCGTGTGTTGGCGCAGGGCTATAAGGATTTAGGCATCCTTCGTGGCAATTTGGACGACATCGTTGCCAACGGTGCCCACAGTCTGCTCATGCCCCACGGCCTCGGCCACATGATGGGTCTCGATGTGCACGACATGGAGAACTACGGTCAAATCAATGTTGGCTACGATGAGGAGACACGTCCCAGCACCCAGTTCGGTCTCGGCAGCCTCCGTTGCGGTCGCCGTCTGCAGCCTGGTTTCGTCATCACCGACGAACCCGGATGCTATTTCATCCCCGCCCTCATCGACCAGTGGCGCGCCAACGGCACCAACAAAGACTACATCAACTTCGACGAACTGGAGAAGTGGAAGGACTTTGGCGGCATCCGCATCGAGGACGACATCCTCGTCACTGCCGATGGTTGCCGTGTGCTTGGCAAGCCTATTCCCAAGACCGTCGCCGAAATCGAGGCTACCATGGCAGCCGAATAAGCAGGTCTATGAGAACGAGTCTGACTCATGAAAAAGGGATGCCAGCGACGCTAGCATCCCTTTTTCATGTGCAGACCGCCAACCGCTAGTTGTAATAGGAGTCAGGAACGCTGTAATCATCTATTATTTCTTCCCCTGAATTTGGAGTAGGTTGGTTAGTACTGCCACCATGACCAGGCAGACTAGAAGTTCCCGAACCAGAGGTTCCAAAACCTTTTTCCACACGAGCTTCAAGCATTTCTACGCAGGGAGCGCTGTACTCTTTTCTGTTTTTGTTCATAGTTTACGTCTTTTTTAATTAATAATGGTAAGCTATTGATTGTAATCTATTTCTCCAATTGCAACGCAGCCCACATCCATTCTGCTGTTTTGTTGAATACAGTTTGGACCAAATACCGAAAAGAAACACACATCTCACACACGTCTTTCCAAACAAAAAGAAAGAGGCAAAATACAAAAATCGTCTCTTCATCAACCCTTGCACAACGAAAGAACATCTGTTGTAGCAAACTAATATTCAATAGGTCATATCGAAATATCCGCCTCGTTTCCTTTTTTTTTCAACGATGCAAAGATACACTTTTTTTCTGACATAACAAGAATATGCAAAACAGCCACACATCAATCACGACCGTCGTGCATCCGTGGCACACAGAGCCCATAACGTGGCCACACCCAGCCATAGTTGGCGGTCCTGTCTTGCGCCCAACCTACGCTATACTACTGACAATCATCTTTTTCAAAACCGTAAGCCCCAATCCCACCACTTTACCCTTTTCGGTTTTCGATGCGTTTGCCCCGAATTTATAAAAAGCCCGTCCGGCCATCTATGCCCCACTCTGGCACACATTTTTGCAAATCCCCACCTTTTCATAACGCTTCCTCCCTCGTCATCCCAAAATTCGACCCCATAGGGGTCGTTATCCGCAACCAGAAGCGGAGACAAAGCAGGCAACGAGTGGAGACGGAGCGGACAAAGGCGGGCACCACGCCGAGATGGGGGCGGATGCATTTCATAAAAAATCATAAAAAACCAGAGGCGGATGTAATATTTTGCATGTTTGTGCGTCTATATAGCGAAGATAAAAATTACAAGTCTAGCAAACATTTATTTCAAACAACTATAAAACATGAAGAAAATTCTATTTAGCGTGGCTACTATTGCCCTGCTGGCAAGCGTCAGTTCATGCACGGAGAAGGAAATGGAAGGCAGGTATGCCCCCAAGGAGAAAATCCAAGCTGTCTATCAGGAACAGACCTCTTACTACGATGGCGAGGTGTTGTATCAAGAGCCTAAGTTCAAGTCCGAAGAGTGGGAGTGGCGCAAAGGCCTGCTAGACCATATCGTCTATTTCGAACAAAACGTCTACGAGTCGCCAGATGGAAGTGAAGTGTCCGAGCTCGAAGTACTCTATACCCAGCTGTTTACCTATGACGAAGACTCCCGTTTAGTGAAAAGCGAGGTGCTGGGCTTTGTGAATTTGGTAGCGAAGTACGAGTACGATGGCAAGTACTTGAAAACGGTGACGGTGATGGAGAATGGAGACTTGTTAGTGTCATATCAGTTCAACCACGTCGACAAGAAGATTGTCTCGTTCGACCTGACGCTAGGCGATGATTTTGCGGACATGGACGAGAAAGAGATGCAGCAGTTCCAACGCGTCAGTCCGCTGCGTTTTGTGTTGAATGCCGAACCTGCAGCGAAGGTGGCGGCTGCCACACAAGTGTGTGCCAAACGTGCTGCTAAGGCTGGCAGCAAAGGTAGCACGGTGCTGCATTTCGACATGTCGTGGGATGGCGACAATGTGGCTCGAATGGCTGCCAACTACATGGGTGCCGTATTTCAGTACGATTTCGTCTACGACGGCAAGAACAGCCCATTCAACAATCTGTTTGAGGTTGTCAATATGGTTGATAATGTCCCTGTACCCTATATGGCACTGAGCAAGAGCAATGTGACGAAGGCCACAGTTACCGAGACCTGGGATGGCGAGTCGGAAACGGAGACGGAGGAATTCATCTACACCTACAACAGCAAAGACTATCCCACCAGTAAGACAACAGACGAATCGTGGGAGCGCAACCGTTTCGTGCAGACATTCTACTACGAGTACGAATAGTTTTTCAGAAAGTTTTGACTCTTATGGGCGAAAGGCATCCAAACGGATGCCTTTCGCTCGTTTTGTAACAAAAACGTAACAAAGATGTAACTGAATTGTAACTAATATGAGAATAAAACGTGGTATTTTTGCAGTTCGAAATGAAGATTGATTTTTAACTACAAAAATTTGAAAATATGACGTTTGGTGAGATTGTGGTGATTCTGCTGAACTTTGCTGGAGCACTGGCGGTGTTCCTGTTCGGTATGAAACTGATGAGTGAGGGCTTGCAGAAGTTTGCCGGCAGCAAGATGCGCAGTATTATTGGCAAGGCGACGGGCAGCACAGTTCGCGGCATCCTGACGGGTACGGCGGTGACTACGGCGATACAGTCGTCGAGTGCCACGACGGTGATGGTGGTGTCGTTTGTGAATGCAGGTCTGCTGACGCTGGCAGGCGCGGTGGCGGTGATTATGGGTGCCAATATAGGCACTACGGTTACGGCGTGGATTATCACCCTCTTCGGTCTTGGTGAAAGCGACAGCGCGTTCAGCCTGCCTATGCTGTTGGGCGCGGTGAGCTTGGTGTTTATGTTTTCCAAGCGCAGCCGGCTGAAGTCGATAGGCGAGTTTGTGATAGGCTTGGCACTGTTGCTGATAGGCATGGAGTTCCTGCAGCGTGCAATGCCCAATCTGGAGCAGTATCCTGCCTTTTTGGAGACGCTGGCGCGGCTGTCGGACTATGGCTTTTGGTCGATATTGTTTTTCGCGGTAATTGGTGCGGTGCTTACCTGTCTGGTGCAGGCGTCGGCGGCGATGATGGCTATCACGCTGGTGATGTGCTACAACGGCTGGATAGGGCTCGATGCGGCAGTGGCGTTGGTGATGGGTCAGAATATCGGTACTACGATCACGGCCAATCTTGCCGCGATGGTGGCCAATACCGATGGTAAGCGTGCTGCGCGGGCACATCTGGTGTTTAATGTGTTGGGTGTGATCATGACTCTTATCGTGTTCCGACCACTGTTGAATCTGATAGCCAATATGACTACGGGTATTGTGGGCAGCAACCCCTATACCGCTGTGGGGGCAGAGGGGTATAGCCCGAATGCAATTCCGATGGCATTGGCTCTGTTCCACACGTTCTTCAACGTGGCGTGTACGATGGTGCTGGCATGGTTTATCCCTGGCATAGTGCGGATAGTGGAATGGATGGTGAAGGAGAAGCCTGAGGATGAAGAGTACAAATTCAGACTCAAGTATATCGGTGGTCACTGGATGAGCACTGCCGAACTGAACATGGAGGCGGCTAAGAAGGAGATTGAGGAGTTCTCGAAGCGGGTGCTGCGCATGTATACTTTCCTGCCCGGACTGCGTACGGCTAAGGATGACGCGGAGTTTGACCAGCTGGTGGAGCGTGTGGAGAAGTACGAGGAACTGACAGACCGCATGGAGATGGAGATTGCCAACTATCTGACCAAGATTTCGGAAGGCGACCTGTCGCACGAGGGTTCGCTGCGCATCAGTGCCATGCTCCGCGTGGTGGACAACCTAGAGAGCATTGGCGACAGTATCTACCAGATAGCCGTGACGCGCAGGAACAAGCGCGAGGCAGAGGTGCATTTCGACCAGCACTTGAACGATAACCTAGAGCAGATGAAGCGACTGGTGCAGCACGCGCTGGATGTGATGGACTCGAACCTACGGGGCGACTACGACCATGTGGACATGGACAGCGCGAACGCAGCCGAGGCGGCCATCAATGAGTATCGTAACCGTCTGCGTAACGAACATCTGGAGGCATTGAAGGTGGGCAGGTATGGCTATGCTATCGGCACCGCCTACAGTTCGCTATATGCCCTGTATGAGAAGACGGGCGACTATATCATCAACGTCAGCGAGGCAATAGGTGTGAAGTTTAGGGAAAGTTGAGAATTTTATGATTGATTGATTGTTTGTTTGAGTATTCTCACTCAAGCATTTCCACATTCAAGCATTCAAGCAATCTTGATTGTCTGATTGCTTGATTGTTTGAGTATTTTCACTCAAGCATTTACACATTCAAGCAATCAAGCAATAAGATTGCTTGATTGTCTGATTGCTTGATTGTTTGAGTATTCTCACTCAAGCATTTACACATTCAAGCATTCAAGCAATCACTCAGTCATTTACACATTCAATCATTCAAGCATTAATTCACACATTAGCACATTTACGCATTCACACATTCAATTATTTGTCTAATCGCTATTCACTAAAGGGCTTACACGGGGGTAAGCCCTTATTTTTTATTTTATTAAATTGTTGATAATCTGTGTTTTGTGATTTTTTTTCGATTGTAGGCATATAAATCAACTATTTTTGTGTAAATTTGCATTTTGATTCACTATTTAATTTGCTTAGTTATGATGAAGAAAACTATTACCCTTTGTTTAGCCTTGCTGCTGTTGCAAGGCATTGGTTTTTCGCAAACTAGTATGGCAGTGCCACATGGCAGTTTCGAGCAGTGGACCTCACACTCGGGCTACAATGTGTCGTTTCTAGGTATGTCGCTGCCTGTGTACAGCAACTACTCTACGCCTACAGGGTGGGACTATCTGGCCTATCCGGTGAATGAGACGTTCTCGGCATTGGGCAACAATATTACCGTCAATACGACCATACCCTTGATTAAGGTGAGTCAGGAGACGGGTTCGGTGCCGGACAGCAATAGTGCGGTGAAGCTGCAGACCTTTATGCTGAACGAGATAGTGACGGGGCTTGTCTATACGTTGGCAGCACCCAATCTGGACACGATGCTGACACAGACGGTGTTTCCCAGCATCTTGCTGACGGGTTCGCTGAATCTGGACAGCCTGATACCTCTCGTCACCACCCTGTTGGCCAACACCGACAGCATAGAAAGCATGTTGACAGGATTGGCAGCGACCGATTTGAACAGCTTGATTACGGGTGGTATCGCATTGGGAAGTTTCGAACCCTCGCGACTGACAGGCAGCTATAAGTACCACTCAGGCGACAGCGTCGACAACGGTGGCGTGTTGATGCTGGGCACACACTATAACACGACGACCCACCGTCGCGAGGTGGTGGGTGGCGGCATAAATATCGCGCTGACCGATGTGACCAGCTATACCCCCTTCACGGTGGAATACCAGTCGTTGCACGAGATGGATGCCACTTTTGCAGAGCAGACTCCCGACTCGCTGATTGTCCTGCTGGTCTCCTCTGCCAGCGAGAACAGGGAGCAGGGGTCGTTCCTCTGTGTGGACAACCTGCGTCTGTGGCAAGACACTACGGGCGTGGTGCCTCCTACTCCCGACACCTGCGTCGGGGTGGTGGGCTTGGCTGCGGTGCCTGGCATCCACAATGCCTCGCTGAGTTGGAACGCTGTGGCGGGAGCTGTAGGCTATGAACTGGAATATGGCACGGCTGGCTTTGCGCACGGTAGCGGCACAACGGTCTACCCGACAGGCAATACGGCAGTGCTGAACGGTTTGGCAGCCAACACGGCGTACGATGTGTATGTCCGTGCCAATTGCAGCAGCACTACCTATGGCGACTGGGGGACGGTCAGTTTCACTACATTACCCGACACATGTGCTGGTGTAGTGGGTCTGTCTGCAGTGTCCGGTATTCATGATGCGGTGCTGAGCTGGAACTCCACGTCGGCGGTGGACGGTTACGAACTGGAGTATGGCACGGCGGGCTATGTCCAGGGTGGCGGCTCGACAATGATGCTTGGCAATAATACTGTCACATTAACAGGTTTGGATGCCAATACCTCCTATGATGTCTATGTGCGTAGCGTGTGCAACGGCACAACCTATGGCGACTGGGCGTCGATTCGATTTACCACCATGTATGACACTTGCGCCAGTGTGCGTTGGATAGAGGCGGTGAATGTGGTATATGACGCATTTCCCGAGTATGAACTACAATGGTGGGGCAGCTCGCAGCCCGACCACTGGGAAGTAGAGTACGGTCTGCAAGGTTTTGAACTGGGCAGCGGCACGGTTGTAGAGACCAACGAGAGCAGTTTCGCTATTTATGAACTGGAGCAGCAAGGCATTTTGCAGCCCAACACTTGGTATGACTTCTATGTGCGTTCGGTATGTGAGGGCGGCGTGTATGGCGAGTGGGACTCGGTACAGTATCGCACTTTCTGTGCCACGGTGGAAGACCTTACGTTGGTTGACGACAATATCAGTGTCAATGCTGCCAATTTCATTGAAGGTTACAAGGTGACATGGGTCGACAATTCCGGCACAGAACAGTGGTCAGTGAGCTATGGCACGCCTAATTCATATAATTGGCACTCGGAAACGGTGAATGAACCGTTCATCCAGTTGGAACCACTTAGGCCCAACACCCGATATGAGGTGGAGGTGT
>CAMZFW010000037.1 GCA_947306225.1 uncultured Bacteroidales bacterium | reverse complement strand
TATTTTCGCGCTGCAAATCAGACGACAACATTGACTATAGCATGAAGTATCTAATAGTGGGATTGGGGAATGTGGGCTCCGAATATGAGGGCACACGACACAATGTGGGCTTTATGGTGCTGGACGAAATGGTGCGACAGGCACGTGCTAACAATGTGAACGCGGTGTGGTCGCTAGAACGCAGAGCCTACCGCACCGAACTGCGCCTCAAGGGGCGCACAATGGTGCTGATTAAGCCGACCACTTATATGAACCTCAGTGGCGAGGCTGTGCGCTACTGGCTGCAGGCAGAGAAGATACCACAGGAGAACCTGCTGGTGATAGCCGACGACATAGCCCTGCCTCTTGGCACCCTGCGTATGAGGAAACAGGGCAGCGCAGGCACCCACAACGGATTGGGCAACATAGAGGCAGCACTGGGCAGCGGCAACTACAGCCGCCTGCGCATTGGCGTGGGCAGCAACTTTAGCCGTGGACACCAAGTGGACTATGTACTGGGGCAGTTCACCGAAGAGGAACATGCCGAACTGGACACCAAGATAGAGAAAGCGTGTGACGCAGTGCGCTGCTTCTGCACCATGGGAGTGGACAGGGCGATGAATATGTACAATGGCTGGCGTGTCGCCGGTGACAATAAAATTGAAAGTTGAATGCTTATTAAAGTGAAAATTGAAAAGTGAAAATTGAAATGGTGCGCTGACCTCTGAAACCCTTTAACCCTAAAACCTTTAACCCCTTGAACCTGACCATCGACATAGGCAATACCCGCAGCAAATGGGCGCTCTTTGAGGGCGACCAACTGGTGCGATGCGGCTATATGGACGAGGGGGTGCCTTGCGAAGGGGCACAGAACATCATCGTTTGCGCCACTGGCGATGCCGACCTACGTGCCTTGGGGTTAGACGGAGCAAACGTTTATCGGCTCACTGCCACAATGCCACTGCCTATCGCGCTGGATTACGCCACGCCCGAGACGCTAGGACCCGACCGCATTGCCGCCGCCTGCGGTGCACAGAAGATTGGCAAAGAGGGCTACCCGAAGGTGATAGTGGATGCCGGCACCTGCATCACGATAGACTATTTGGATGCCGAAGGGGTGTATCGCGGAGGTGCCATACTGCCAGGAATTGAGATGAAGTTTCGCGCCCTACATACTTTTACGGCGAAATTGCCGTTATTGGAAAATATCGGTGGCGAAGAGGAGTGCGTGGTAGGCCGTAGCACCCGCGAGTCGATGACGGCGGGGGTGCTGACCGCTACGCGCTATGAGGTGGAGGGTTTTGTGCGGCATTACCGCCAGCGGGACAGCCGTGTGCAAGTGCTGCTCACTGGGGGCGATGCCAGAAGGCTATGGGGAGGTGGACTACTGCGGGTGGGCGACCCCTTAATGGAACCCCACTTGGTGATGATAGGACTGAACGAGGTAATTTTGAATGTGTGAATGTGTGAATCATTCGACTAACGAATTAACGAATTATAATTAACGAATTCATTTGAAAAGAGAAAACTAAAACGTATATACTCACACTTAATGAAAAAGTATAGCATAATAATCTCATTGGCAATGCTGCTGGGTTTGGGCGGTAGCGTAGAGGCGCAGAACGGTTTCAACATCCCCTTTTCGCAATACGGCATAGGCTCGAGCGACCTGCCCTACAGCCATCCCAATGCCTACCGCATGGGCGGCACCGTCTTTAGCCGCGCGAGCCGCAACACCGTCAATCCCTTTAACCCTGCCTCATACGCAGCCGTGGAGACGGAGAGCTTTGTATTCGACATCGGAGTGAACATACAGAGCTGTGTGCTGCGCAACGATGCCAAGAGCCAAACCGACGCTGACGGCAACATGGCATATCTCACCATCGCATTCCCCGTCACCAAATGGTGGAAGATGTCAGCAGGTATACTGCCCTACAGCACGGTGAACTACGAATCGACACAGACCAACTACGACCCCTTGACCCTTGGCGACGTGAAGACCATCTATGCCGGTAGCGGCGGTGTGACACAGTTCTACTGGGGTAGCGGCTTCAACATCGGCAAACGGCTGTCGCTGGGCTTCAACCTTGACTACCTCAATGGCTCCATCACCCGTGCCATCACCTACGACTTCCAAGGCAACGACAGCACTTACTGCGTCAACAGCCGCCGGCAGAAAAACACATACGTCAACAACATGCTTATCGACCTCGGTCTGCAATACCGACAACCCATCGGCGAGAAATATACCCTCCGACTCGGAGCTACCTGCCGTCTGCCGCGCGACATGCAACTTAGCGACGAGGCTTTGGTATACACCTATATTGGTACCAGTGGTGCGGAGTATCTATTCGACACCATATTTCCCCTGCGTGGCACACCTAGCAACTACACCAGCCAGCTAAGCCAACCCCTTACTGTGGGTGTGGGCCTGGCTTTGGAACGTAACGAACGCTGGGAGGTGGCGGTGGATGGCTATTATTCCCCCTACAGCGGACTGCGCTATGAGGAGAACCCCAACTACAGCATCTTCGGCACCTCAGCCCTGCGCGAACAGACCAACTGGCGCATCGCCCTTGGAGGCGAATGGAAGGGCGACGCTGACGCAGGCAGCTACTGGCGGCGCATCGGTATCAGCGCAGGCGTGTACTACAACAGCGGACGGCTTGCCTTAGAAGTGGGAGAACAACAATACTCTCTCGATGAGATTGGTGGCGGACTAGGCTTCAGCCTGCCCATGCGCAAAGGACGCTCAGTGCTGAATCTGGCTCTGGGATACTCCAGCTTCGGCAATATCGACATACTGCGCCGTGACTGCCTAACTGTGGGTATCTCCATCGGCTCGTGCGAACGGTGGTTTGTAAAGAGGAAATATAATTAAAGTTGAAAGTTGAAAATTGAAAGTTGAAAATTGGCTACCGCAGTCATTTGTCAATTCACAATTCACAAAATACATATTACAATAAAAAAGTTGAAAGTTGAAAATTGGCTACCGCAGTCATTTGTCAATTCACAATTCACAAAATACATATTACAATAAAAAGGAAATAACTAATACTAAAAAATAAACCGATAACAATTGTTAGCCATGAAAAAACTGAAAATTGTCATTATCGCAGCAGCAGCCCTCAGCATGAGCCTCGCTGCCAACGCCCAAAGCAAATGGGGCGACACCCCCGACGACAGCATCGCCTGCATCAGTAATGTATCGCTCTACCAAGAGTTCTACAAGCAAAAAAGTTATACCGACTGCTATGAGCCATGGCGGCAAATCCTCAAGCACTGCCCCCGTTACAGCAAGGCTGTCTACCAACGTGGCGAAGTCATCATGAAGTCGATGATTAACAGCACCCAAAACGCTGAAGAGCGTGATGCCTACATCGACGAACTGATGAGAATGTTCGACCAGCGCATCCAGTACTTCGGCGAAGAAGCTGTGGTACTTGCCAAGAAGGCTCAGACTCTCAGCACCCTGCGTCCTAAAGACTACAAAAACATTTATGAAATCTACGCCAGTGCCATCGCAGCGGGTGCCGACCAGCTTGATGAGAACTACGTCACCCTCTTCTTCAAGGCCACAGTCGACTACGTGCAAGCCGGCCTTGGCGACCCCTCATTGGTCATCGACAATTACGATATTGCCAGCGACCTGCTCGACAACATCCGCGATACGATTGTGGAAGACAGTGCTAAGATAGCCAAAATCAGCGGCTACATCAACAACGTCGAGGCCGTCTTCTCGCCCTACGCCTCCTGCGACCAACTTATAGCCATCTACCAAAAGAAATTCGAGGCCGACCCCAAGAACCCTGCACTGTTGAAGAAAATAACCGATATTATGATAAAGAAGGGTTGCACTGACAACCAAGTCTTCTTCGCTGCCACTGAGAACCTCTACGAGATAGAACCCTCACCCAGCACCGCCATGCGCATGGGCAGCATGTGCTACGGCAAGAAGAAATATGCCGATGCCATCAACTACACACAGGATGCCGTGAAGAACCTCACCGACAAGAAAGACCTATACAAGGCCTACCTCATCATGGGTCTCTCCTACTCGGAAATGGGTAGCTACAGTGCCGCCCGTACTGCCCTGCTCAAAGCCGCCGAAGTCGACCACACCAAGGGTGAGCCCTACATCAACCTCGCCAACGTCTATGCCAAGAGCTACCGCAGCATCGACGACGGCATGGGAGGCCGCTCGGCCTACTGGGCAGCAGTGGACGAACTGCGTCACGCCAAGCAAGTCGAACCCACCGACATCATCATCTCCATTGCCGACAAGTATATAAGTTCCTACTCCGCCGCCTTCCCCAAGAAGAACGATGCCTTCATGCTCGACCTTATTGACGGCCACAGCTATGTGGTGCCCGGCTGGATAGGCAAGTCCACCATCATCCGCACACGCTAAATGTCGGCAAATAACGTCCGACAACACCTATTGCAGATAAGAAGTGGGGCAGCAGCCCTGCTTCTTACCTGCTTATTGTCGGCATGTGGCAACGACATTGAGAAGACCAAAATATTCGAGCCACAATCCTTGCCCGACAATACCATCAAGAACGCCCACATACAGCGCAGCGAGAACGGTAAGTTGCAAATGCTTATGACAGCTCCACTGGTGGAGCAATATAGCAAACCAGAACCAAAAACCGAGTACCGCAAAGGAATCTACATCCAATTCTTCAACGGCTACCGCAATGCTACGGGCACTCTGCGTGCCCGTTACGCCGTCACATACGACAAGCGCGAAGAAATGCATGTTCGCGACAGCGTGGTTATCATCGACCTGCAGCGTGGCGACACCATCTACCTGCACAACCTCACCTGGAACCAACTCGAACACCGAGTATATTCCGACACCACAGTTCGAACCAAAAACGGCCCCCGAGTGACCATAGGCGACCGCTTTGAAAGCGACGATGCCTTTGAGGCACCACAGATATATCACCAACGAGGTACTATCGAATGGAAGGAGGAATAACACGTCACCGCGCCTATCTGTGGCTGACAGCAGCACTGCTATTGGTGCTCTTAGTGGTCATGATGACATGCCACCACAGTACTGTGACACCGAAAACCCAACTGACATTAGATACCTTGCATCAACCCGAAACAATTGTCTCGAACGTAAGTGCTCCACCCGCAAGACATCCCTACCGACATCACACAAAAAAAAATACATCGATACCCATTTCTACCCAACAACCGCCCGCAACCATCTACCACAAGGAGAAGCAACTCATTTTTAATTTGAATACAGCCGACTCACTCGACTTGGTGCAACTCTACAATATCGGTCCCACCTTTGCCCGTCGTATCATCCGCTACAGAAACTTACTGGGCGGATTTGTTGACAAAAAGCAGCTATGGGAAGTACACGGCATGGACTCTGTCCGCTACAACGACATTGCCCCCCATCTTTATGCCGACCCTGCTGACATTACACCAATTGACCTCAATATTGTCACCCTCGACGAATTGAAACGTCACCCCTATCTTGACTACTATCAGGCTAAGGCCATCGTGCAACTGCGCGAAACGGCAGGCTCATACCATGAAGTCCAAGATATCCTTAAGATTCCCATCATCGACAACGAAACCTATACCCATATAGCTCCATACCTAACATGCAATTCACAGCCAAAGAAATAGCCAAGAAACTGAAAGGCACCGTCGAAGGCGATGAAAACGCCCTCATTTGGAAACCCTGCCGTATAGAAGAGGTAGACGAGGGCGGCATCACCTTCCTCGCCAATCCCAAGTATACCCACTATATCTACGAGCGCAAAGCCTCAGCCATATTGATAGCCCGCGACTTTGTATTGGAGCATCCCGTCAATGCCACCCTTATTCGCGTAGACAACCCCTACCTGTGTGTCGCCAAAGTGCTGCACATGTTCAATACTGCCGACAAGCCCAAACGCGGACGTTCGCTCCGTAGCCACATCCACCGTACCGCCAAGATGGGTAAGCATTGCTATGTGGGTGAATTTGCCGTTATCGGGCGTCATGCCAAAATAGGTAACAATGTACAGATATACCCACAGGTGTATGTGGGCGACTACTGCGAAATTGGCGACAACACCATCCTCTACCCGGGGGTAAAAGTCTACCGCGAATGTAATGTGGGTAGCAACTGCATACTCCACGCGGGAGTTGTAATAGGAGCCGACGGCTTTGGTTTTGCCCCCACAGGCGACGGCAGCTATAACAAAATTGACCAAATAGGCAACGTCGTTATCGAAGACGACGTGGAGCTGGGTGCCAACACTTGCGTCGACCGCGCCACCATGGGCTCCACAATCGTACATCGCGGGACCAAGCTCGACAACCTATGCCAGATAGCCCACAACGTGTCGGTTGGCAGCAATACCGTCATGGCTGCCCAGTCGGCATGTGCTGGCAGTAGCAAGGTGGGAGAAGGCTGCGTCATAGCCGGACAAGTAGGCATAGTCGGCCATATCACCATTGGCAACCACGTCACTATCGCCGCCCAGTCAGGTGTCACCCGCTCTGTTCCCGACGACACTACGGTGTTGGGCACTCCTGCCCTGCCTGGCGATAAGATGAAGAAGATATACGTCATACAGCGAAAACTCGAACAGATGTATGCTGACCTCAATGAATTGAAGAAGTCGAAATGATGAAATCCTACAAGACACTCTTATTCATTGCACTAGTCGTTGCATTATTGGGAACACTATGTGCCTACTTCCCAAAGGGGGGTATCGCTGTGGGAACAATGCATCTCCACTTCCCTACCCTCACTAAGATACTCAACCCTCAGAAACAACTCGACATTGAGGCGTTCCTTGCCCGGCAGGACTCACTTGATGCAGTGCTTCAAACCCAGACAGACTCTCTCACCAGCTACCGCAATCGTCTAGACAGTAGCGATATTCGTTTCTGGTTTCCCAATGACGACGACACTTTCTTCGATGCCCTTTTTGCCGACCTTGAGCAAACACAACGTACTGGACGTACTATCCGGATAGTACATTATGGCGATTCGCAAATCGAAATGGACCGCATGACCAACCGCCTACGCGCCTATATGCAGGGCAAATTCGGTGGCGGCGGTCCCGGACTGGTACCTTTTGCCACACTCATACCCTCTCTTTCGGTCAGCACTTACGGCACCGGCGACCTTGTGCGCCAGTCACCCTTTGGCGACAGCACCGTAGTGCGTGCCGCTGGCAACTACGGTCCCATGGTGCAGAACTATCGTGTAGTCGGTTCCGCCAGCAGCACCATCACCGCAGGAACCCACCGCAGCTGCGACAACCGCCTGCGACAGTTCTCCCAGTTCAAAATTATCTTCTGCAACCGACCCGGTCCCTTCGACATTACCTTTGCCGACCGCAAGGGCAGCTACACCGACCACCAGCGCGAGGAGGAAGAAGGAGTTCACTCGTTTCAATGGAAACTTGACAGTGCCACCACTTCGGTACGGTTGAGCGTCAGCGGCAACGCCGACATATACGGCATCATGGTCGACAACGGTCCTGGTGTGGCTGTGGACAATATACCTATGCGTGGCTGTTCTGGACACCAGTTCACCCAAATCAATCGCCAGCAACTCACCGCTGCCTACAGCATGATGGACGTGGGGCTCATCATCTTGCAATTCGGAGGCAACTCCGTCCCTTACCTCAAGAGTCAGAAATCTATCGATGCCTATTGTAACAATATGGGCCATCAGATTGACCGCCTTCGCCTCTGTTGCCCAGGTGCTAAGATACTCTTTATAGGTCCTTCCGACATGTGTAGCAACATTGAAGGCGAAATACATACCTATCCCTTCCTACCCAAGGTCATCGCATCACTGCGCGACAGTGTTAACGCCCACGGAGCCGCCTACTGGAGCATCTACGATGCCATGGGCGGATTCAACTCCATGGCCGCATGGGTAGAAAAAGGACTTGGCGGTGCTGATTATGTGCATTTCTCCCAACGGGGCGTGGACATCATGGGCGACCGTCTGGCAAAAGCTTTCGACAACATGTACACCATCTATAAAATGAGAAAGGAGATAACCGATGTACAAGACTAAAGCCATCATACTCATATCAGCATTCCTATTCGTCTGCATTCCTCTGAGCGCACAAGACTATCCTTTCCTCCGTACCGAGGCAAACCAACTGCGCTACGACAGCACCTCTGTCACCATGCAGGCATTCTTGCAGAAATTCCACCACCTGCGCACCACCGGGCAGGGTAATGTCAGCATCATGCATATCGGGGGGTCGCACGTGCAGGCGGGCACCTTCCCTCACCGCATCCGCACCAATATCCTTTCTGCCTACCCCACTCTGGTACATGGTCGTGGACTGCTGTTCCCCTACTCGGCTGCTGCCAAATGTAACAATCCAGCCGACTATAAAGTACACTGCCTAGAAAAAGTGACCCTCACCCGCAATGTATACAAACAGCCAGAATACCCATTAGGGCTCTGTGGCATCTCGGTGACAGCACACGACGTGCCAACCAGCATACAGATACTCTCGAACGAAAGTACGATCGACTACGGTGTGTCACGTGTCGTGGTGCTAGGGCATTCGCCAAACGGCATCGTCCCCACTATCCGCTACGCGTCGGAGGGCAACACGCTTCCATCGTATATCGACAGCAACAACCACCGCTATGTGTACAACCTACGGCAAGAGGTGGACTCTATCGACATCATCATTCCCTGCCATGAGGGAGAGCAATTCACTCTCACGGGGGTGCTACTCGACAGTCGCCACCCTGGCATTACCTATCACTCCATCGGAGTGAATGGCGCAGCAGTGCCCGACTACCTCAAATGTGCACTCATCAGCGACCTACGACTTATTCGTCCCGACTTGGTTATCTTCGGCATCGGCATTAACGATGCCCACGCCGCCGACTTCGACTCGGTGGCATTCAAGGAAAACTACTTGCGGCTCTGCGATTCCATCCGTAGTATTAATCCCCAGTGTGCCTTCATATTCATCACTAACAACGACTGTTACCGCAAGACGGGTCGCCGCAACTACACAGTCAACCGCAACGGTCTGCAGGTGCAAGAGGTCTGCTACCGGTTGGCACAACTGACAGGTGGTGCCGTGTGGGACCAGTTTGAAATCATGGGAGGACTCAAGTCGATGGAGAAATGGCAGAAAGCTGGGCTGGCACAAAAGGACAAGGTGCATTTCACTCGCGCCGGCTACCAACTCTTGGGCGACCTCCTCTATCAAGCCCTCAGCCGAGAGATAAACAATTTCAAGCCTGCCAAGATTAAGGACATCCCGTCGAAACGCCACACTGTGCAGACCAATTCGAATGGAGAGAAACCATTACCCCGCGGACTACGTCGTAAGTCCAAAGTCTCCATCACCCCCAAACCTTCTGCAGAGCACGATACTCCAGCCACCTCACCTAACGAAAACAATACTTCACGTGACAGATTTCCTTACATACCTGACTAATCTCTTTGCCTTTGACAACGAGCATCCACTACTCTTTACCCAGTTCCACTTCTGGGCGTTTTTCCTCATTGTCTACATCGGTTTCTGTCTAATCGTGTCGTTGGGCGAAAAGCATTCACGCCGCCACCTGACTCACCTTCCCACTGGCCAACGTATCGGTAAGGCACGCCGACTGTGGCGCAACGGCTACCTCTTTTTGGTCAGCCTCTTTTTCTACTACAAGACATCAGGTTACTATGTCGGACTGCTTATTTTCTCCACCATTGTAGGCTACCTTCTAGGTATCTGGTTCGACAACCTTGCCTACCGGCAGGCTGCCACGGGCCGCTCTACCCAAGGCAAACGAAAGACCCTGATGATTCTTGGGGTCACCATCAATCTAGGCGTGCTCTGCTATTTCAAGTACGCCTACTTCTTCACCGACATATTCAACACCATCGCCTCTACCCACTACTCCATTGCCAATGTCATCATTCTACCTGTCGGCATCAGCTTCTTCACCTTCCAAAACATCAGCTATATCGTCGACGTGTACAAAGGCAAGGTACGCCATGCCGACAATATCCTCGACTTCGGCTTCTACACCACCTTCTTCCCCCAGTTGGTGGCGGGACCCATCATCCGTGCCGACCAGTTTGTGCCACAGCTCTACAAGCCCTACTTCCTCAGCCGTCGACAGTTCGGCATCGCGGTGTTTTGGATATTGAACGGACTGGTGAAAAAATTGGTGTTGAGCGACTATTTGGCTGTGTCATTTGTCGACCGTGTGTTCGACAATCCGTTGCTATACACTCCCTTCGAGAATTTCTCCGCTTTGCTGGTCTACTCGCTACAGGTCTATGCCGACTTCTCGGGCTATACCGACATTGCCATCGGTGTGGCAATGCTGATGGGCTTCTACTTGCCCACCAACTTCAACTCGCCCTATAAGGCTACCAACCCCGCAGGCTTTTGGAAACGTTGGCATATCTCGCTTAGCAACTGGCTGAAAGACTACCTTTACATCCCCCTCGGCGGCAATCGCAACAGCACCGTTGGCACCTATGTCATTCCTACCGTCATGCTCCTCGTGGTGGTGCTGATGGCGAAGACACGCTGGGTGACACTTGCCGCCATCGCTGCTGTGGTGGTGCTGGCACTGGTCTATCTCGTATTCCCACGCCATCGTAAAGACTTTTCTACCAATCTCAACAACTTCGACACCATGCTGCTAGGAGGTATGTGGCATGGAGCGTCGTTCAACTTCATCACCTGGGGTGCGCTGAACGGACTAGGTATCCTAGTATACAAAAGTTGGAAGAAATGGGGTCCTTGGGTACGTATTGTGGTCATCTCCTTGGTCTACGTTGCCATCAAGGCGGCCTACCATTATTACCCCTACCCCGTACTGAGCATGTTCCATTTCGCCTTTATGGTCATCGCTGCCGCCATCATCCTGCTCAATTTGGTGCCAGCCTTCGGAGGCAGACACTACCGTGGTTCTAAGTTCAAAGGCACCGTCACCATGGTGTGGAACACCTTCTTCACCTTTATATTCATCAGCTTCACACGACTCTTCTTCCGTAGCGGCTCCAACCTCGACCCTGCCACCGCCAACGAGGTGGCGTGGCGTACTGCTACCCAGATGGTGGAGCGCATCGGCGGACACTGGAACCTAGAACAAATCCCCGCCATCGTACAGAACTACTCCACTGTCTTTGTCATCTTCCTTATCGGCATGGTGGTACACTGGCTGCCCGACCGTTTCAAACGCCGCTATCGCCTATGGTTTGCACAAATGCCATTATGGCTTATGGTACTTACCGTAGTGCTAACAGTGTTTGTGGTTTACCAATTTATCACTGCCGATCTGCAACCCTTTATCTATTTCCAATTCTAATCCTAGTCAAACTAGTTTCACTAGAAAAACTAGAAACCTTAAAAAGAATATGAAAGTCAGACCTCTTCACCCCTTGCTGGCAGTGCTCTGCAACTTCGCCTTGCTCTACTTACTCTATTTCTTGTGCAGGGCGGTGTATGTGGCTGAATTCTGGGACATCTATTCAGCCCGTTGGCAGCAACTAGACGTATGGAGACTACTTTGGGGGGGCTTCCGTTTCGACACTGCCGCCATCTGCTATACCAACATTCCCTACCTCCTATTGGCACTACTGCCCCTATCACCTACAATACGAAACAGCCGGGCTTGGCACTCTGCCACCCATGCGCTGTTCATAGTGACAAACACTTTGGCACTATGTCTCAACCTTGTCGACACCGTCTATTCGCGCTACACTGGACGTCGCACCACCAGTTCGTTCTTCTCTGAATTTGCCGACGAAGGCAACCTTGGCGACATCTTCTTCACCGAGCTGCTGCACCACTGGTATCTAGTAATTATCGGTTTTGCCTTCCTCGCCGCTCTCTTCTTCCTTTACCGCCCAATACGACCTACGAGGACTCATTACCTCACCCTCAGTCTCTCCACCCTTCTCTTTGCCCTACTTGGCATCGTCGGCATCCGTGGGGGACTCTCTTACCACCGTCCTCTTTCGCTTGCCGATGCCAATGGCTACGTCAATCAGGCCAAAGAAGCCAACATTGTGCTCAACACCCCCTTCTCTCTCATCCGCACCATTGGCAAGACCACCTTCACCGACCCCCACTACTTCCCCACCAACCAGCTCGAAAACCTTTATAATCCTATCCATAATTCCGATTACTCCGATTATTCCGATTACTCCGATTCCTCCCACCTCTCCAATAAAAAGAATGTCGTCATCCTCATCCTAGAATCCTTTGGTGAAGAATATTGGGGATTCTTCAACCACGGCAATGGCTACACCCCCTTCCTCGACTCTCTGGCTGCTCACAGCCTCACTTTCAGCCATTGCTATGCCAACGGTCGCAAGAGTATCGACGCACTACCCTCTATCCTCAGCAGCATACCCATGTTTGTCGAGCCTTTTATCCTCACCCAATATGCCAACAATGATGTCTCTTCCATTGCCTCCTGCCTAGGCCAACAAGGCTACCGCACTGCCTTCTTTCACGGTGCCGACAACGCTTCGATGGGATTCCGCTCCTACGCATTGTCCACTGGCTTCCAAGACTACTACGGCATGGACGAGTACTGTGCCGACCCTCGTTTTGGTGCCCAAGACGACTTCGACGGCTACTGGGCCATCTGGGATGAGGAGTTCCTGCAATATTTCTCCCTCATGCTCGACTCCCTTTCGCAACCTTTTCTAGCCACCCTCTTCACCGCTACATCCCATCATCCTTTCAACATCCCACAATGCTACCAAGACACATTCCTAGGTGGTAATATGCCCGTCTACCGCACTATACAATACACCGACCACGCTCTGCGCCAGTTCTTCCGTGCTGCCTGCAAAATGCCTTGGTACGACAGCACCATCTTTGTCATCACTGCCGACCACACCAACGTTGGCGAACGGGAGGAATACAAGACCGACCTCGGACTTTTCCGCGTGCCTATAATTCTTTTCGACCCCTCAGGACAATTGCCTCGCGGTAACAGCCCTGCCGTCATGCAGCAGATAAACATTATGCCCACCCTTCTCAATCTCTTGGGCTACCCCCATCCCTACCTTGCCTATGGCATTGACATTCTCAACACCCCTTCCCACGATAGCTGGGCAGTGAGCTACACCAACGGCATCTACCAATATGTCACTGGCGACACCCTCTTGCACTTCGACGGACAAAAAGTCGTAGGCCTCTACACCCTCTCCGCCGACCCACTTCTCAAGCACAACCTCCTACGCCCAAATAGTCCTCAACCCGACTGCCATCAACTACAAGCCATCATCCAGTCCTACATGCAACGCATGATAAACAACCAACTAGTAATAACTAGTAATACTAGAACTTACTAGAATTACTAGAAAAAAAAGAAACTCCATGAAACCACGTCCCCTCCTACCGCCGCTGGCGCTAATCTGCAACCTTGTCTTAGCCTATGTGCTATATTTTCTATGCAGGGTGGTATACATCCTTGAGTTCTGGGACCTCTATGCCACAGGCTGGAGCCAGCTCTCCATCGCCAGCCTTCTCCAAGGCGGCTTTATCTTCGACACTTCCGCCATCCTCTACACCAACCTGCTTTATGCCGCCCTAGTATTGCTTCCCTGGCCCCGCAAATGGTATGGAACACGCGGCTGGCATATTGCAACAAAGAGCATCTATGTTGTGGTCAACTCTCTTATGTTGAGTATCAATCTGGCAGACACTGTCTATTCGCGCTACACAGGTCGACGCACCACTTGGACTTTCTTCTCCGAATTTGCACAAGAGGGCAACCTTGGCAACATCTTCTTCATCGAAGTGGTAAACCACTGGTATCTGTTGCTGCTCGGCATTCTCTTCATCGTAGCCCTTATCCTACTCTATAGGCCTGTCAAACCCTTTGCCAGACCTTTATCCCACTATCTTACCCTGACGCTTGCCACTCTCCTCTTCATCCCCCTCAGCATCATCGGTATGCGTGGCGGTGCCTCCACAGCCATCCGTCCCATCACCATCAGCAATGCCAACCAATATGTCAACGAGCCCTCTCAAGCCGCTATCATACTCAACACCCCCTTTTCGCTCATCCGCACCATGGGCAAAACCACCTTTGTCAACCCTCAATACTTCACTCAGGACGAGTCAGACATTATCTACAGCCCCATTCACAATGAGGAAATGAACGCGCCAGCCAATTTTCAACTCTCAACTTTCAATTCTCAATTAAATAAAAACGTTGTCGTCCTCATTGTCGAGTCTCTAGCTCGCGAATATATAGGATTTTACAATTCCTATCCCTGCCACACCCCCTTCCTCGACTCACTCATCGGTCAAAGCCTCACCTTCAGCCAGTCTTACGCCAACGGACGCAAGAGCATCGACGCCATGCCCTCCATCCTCAGCGGCATACCCATGTTTGTCGAACCCTTCATCCTCACAAGCTACTCTCTCAACAACGTCAGTGGTATCGCTGGCGAACTGGGCAAGGTAGGCTACACCACCGCCTTCTTCCACGGTGCCGAAAACAGCTCTATGGGCTTTCAGGCCTTTGCCCGTAGTTCGGGCTTTTCCCATTACTTCGGGCGTACTGAATATAATGCCGACCCTCGTTTCGGAGGCGATGCCGATTTCGACGGCACTTGGGCAATATGGGATGAAGAGTTTCTGCAATTCTACGCACATACCATGAACCAAATGCAGCAACCTTTCTGCACCGCTCTCTTCACTGCCACCTCGCACCACCCCTTCGTTGTACCCGGCCGCTACCGCCAACGCTTCCATCAAGAAGGCCACCCCATGTACACCTGCATCCGCTACGTCGACCACGCCTTGCAACACTTCTTTGCCACCGCGAGCAAAATGCCCTGGTACAAAAACACCATCTTCGTTATCACTGGCGACCACACCAACCATTCCGAGCGTCCCGAATATGCCAACTCCCTCGGCAACTACAGCGTTCCCATCATCATCTACGACCCTTCTGGTGCCCTACCACGCGGTATCAGCGACGTGGTGGCACAACAAACCGATATCATGCCCACCCTGCTCGGCATCCTAGGCTATCCTAATCCCTACTTAGCTTATGGCATCGACCTCCTTGCCACCCCAGCCGAAGAGAGTTGGGCGGTACACTACAACAACGGCATCTACCAATTCGTCCGCCACAACCGCTTGCTCCTATTCGACGGCGAACGTACCATCGGATACCAAAGCCTCATCCCCGACACAGCCCCACCCACCGACAGTACTGCCGACCTGAACCTGCTCAAAGCCATCATCCAATCCTACATGCACCGCATGATAAACAACCAACTAGTAATTTAACCAAATCGGTCATTAGGGCTTTATATGTTATAGAACTAATCTTTGACTAACGAATTAACACAATAACGCTCACATCATAAAAATAGACTCCCACACAATAAAAAACGAAAAAGAGAGTTATTATTGTTAATAACTCTCACTAAGTATGGATAACGATAAGAAAGTATATATCTGTCTGGGTATCGGTCTGGCCCTGCTAATGGCAGCCATTGTTTTTTACATGTACAAGACCAATTTTGTGCAACACATGTTCGGCTTCTAATCAGAAGCCCGTTTCCATTCTATGTACTTGCGGTTGTAGTCGTAATATATGCGCAGGTTGTTGCCATAGTAGTCGATGGTGAAACTGTAGGAGTTGCCGAGGGCAGCGAGCAGACGGTCTTCCCACCCAGTCGCATCGTATACATCGGTAGCGCAACCGATGTTGATAGCGATGTGGTGGTCGTTGATGGCGTAGATGCCGTTGAGGATGTTGATGCCTCCACCTTTCACTGTGCCGTCGTCATGGAAGCGCAGCCAGAACGCTAGTGTGTCGTCGCCATTTTGGTGGTGCCTTATGGGGACTTCGGCGGTGTTAGTCTCGCGGTCGTAGAAATGAACAAGCTGCCAGGTCTTGTTGGTGATGGTGGCGGCGGTGTCGGGATAATTGCGATAGATGACGCGGACGCTGGCGGGGTCAATATTGTAGGAGGAAAGGGGTGTGCCCGCAAAGCCGCCTACCAAGCCGAGGCTGTTGCCTTGACAGTCGACAAAAGCCGTCCCATAGTCAGGGCATTCCTCGCAATCGGTGATAAGGAATCCTTGGCTGGTGGAGTCGTAGGTGCAGATGCTGATGGAAGCAAACCGTTTGCCCCGCAGCGATTCGTAATAGAGGGCTGTCTCGTGCAGCCACTGGAGGTCGTTCAGCGGGTCGTCGACACCGCAATGGCAGACAGCCTCTCCGATGGGTAGGATACGGTCCTGCTTCTTGCAGGAGTTGAGCGTCAAAAGGCACAGCAGTGCCAACAGGGTGATGAGAAGTGTTTTTTTCATATTCATTCTGTATTGTTTTTTGATGTTTCTTTTACTAGTATGACGCTAAAATAATGACAATATTACAGTCGTTAACATTATTTAATACATTTTTGTTTCAAATCGATGTAATATTTTGGAGGGTTATACGTCATATAGGCAGAAAGAAGTCAAAAAAACACACAATTATGAAGAAAACAACATTGGCAATTACCCTAATGGTCGCCGCCATGATGAACGGATGTTCTGATTGGGACAACGGAGACCGCGACTATCCCGACAACCCGCGGCTGACGGATGTGGTCACCAGCGACTGTCACAGCTTCACCGACATCATTGCCGCCAAAGATATGAACACCGACTCGGTGGTTGTTACCTATATCCCGTACAACTATTCGATGTCAGTTATTCATTATAATATGCCGCTTGACTGCGGCTCGGGCGAACATATCGTTACCTCTATTGAGCGCAGGGGCGACACCATCACGGTGACAGAGGACGTGGGCGAGCAGGGACGGACCAACTGCGTGTGCCTCTACGACAACTCGTTCCAGATTATTGACCTGCCACTTCGGCCCTTCACCTTAATCGTCAAGGTGGTGTCGGGCACGGGACAAACCACCGTTTATCAACAAACATTCGAATAAGCCATGAGACACATCAAACTATTACTCCTGTCGGCACTGCTGCTCACCGTCCTGGGCTGTAGTAAAAGTGATATGGAAAGACCTTACGCCGACACTTACTTGGCCAATATCACCACCAGCGACTGCCTGATGAATACCGACGCATTGGCCGCCAAAGACATGAACACCGACTCGATAGAGGTTTCGCTGAGAGATGGAACCTTATCGGTGACACACTACAACATGATGCTCGACTGCGGCTCGGGCGAGAACATCGTTACCACAATGGAGATAATGGGCGACACCATCATGGTGACGGAGAATGTGGGCGAGCAGGGACGGGTTGACTGCCTATGCCTGTACAACAACTCGTTCCAGATAGTCAACCCGCCTGCGGGCAGGTTCACCTTGGTCATCAAAGAAGTGTGCAGCTACCTCGGACAAGCACAACAGAGAATTGTATATCAACACCTGTTTTGAAAATTGAAAGTTGAAAGTTGAAAAATGGCTGCCGCACAACATATCAACGTATAACCTTAAAAACCCTTTAACCTTAAAACCTTTAAACCCTACATCATGAAACAGCTAAACCCTAAAATCCTTTAACCTTAAAACCCTTAAACCCTACATCATGAAACAGCTAAACATATTTTTCCTATCTGCCCTGCTGCTCACTGTGGCCAGCTGCCGCCCAGAGGATGACATCTATCCCGTCAACCAAGATGCCTTCGGTGGCTATTATGTGCCGCAGGCTCCCATCGCTAGTATACGCCACGACTTGCACGAGGAGGGCGTGGAGGCAAGTATCGACTCCCTGACCTTCACCGACCGCTGGAGCTGGACCAACAACCATCGGCTGGCACGGGTCGACTTCGACATAGAGGGCAATTTTTATCGCTATGGCAACGAGCCTACGAATATTTACGACCTCTATTTCTACAATTCCAATGGTCGGCTGGACAGCCTGCAGCACCACATCGAAGGCGGCAACAGCATCCCCCTGCGCACCTATCATTTCCACTACACCGGCGGACGGCTGAGCCAAATCAGTTTCCGGAACTACACCACCGACTTCCTATACCGTGCCAACGAACGCCAACCCTACTCCATCGTCTTCACCCACCCGCTGCAGGACTGGCAGAGGCAGGGCTCTTTTTGGAACACCGACACTATCAGGCAACAGTGGACGCTGGAGTGGGAGAACGGCAACCTGGTCCGCGCCACCGCCGACTCGATGGCATGGTACATGACAGGCATGTCGCACATCGAATATGCTTATGACAACAACCCCAACCCCTTCTTTGGCTACTTCCCCGCCGACCTTATCAGCCGCGACGGTTTCATCGACAACCCCAGCAGCCTATGTCGCAACAATCTGGTGCGCACCACTTACTACAACTACGACAACCGAAACGACACCACCTACATACGCCATAGCAACATCGACTACCGATACCTGCCCAACGGCCTCCCTAGCCAAATAACCACCGTCACACCCACCATGTACTGGACTGAAATCACCGATAAAGCAACCATAACTTACGACTCATGGAACTTAAACGAATAGCCCCCATCATGGCATTGGCCGCGCTGACCATGCTCCTCGCCACCTCGTGCGAGAAAGTCACCATCACCGAAGGAATCTACGGTAGAGTGAAAGTACGCTACGGCGATTGGATGCCCGGCAGCACCAACGGCGGAGAAAAACCTTTGGCGTGCGAAGTTCGCGCCTATGAATACTTCACTCTCGACGACATCGGC
>CAMZFW010000036.1 GCA_947306225.1 uncultured Bacteroidales bacterium | reverse complement strand
TCGCCACCGTCGGCGCGGACGGACAGGCCAAGGCATACCCCAACCCCACCAGCGGTCAGGTGACCATCGACCTCGCCGAGATACCCCCCGCGCCCCCGCTGCCGTACCATCGCCCGCGCCCGAGCGACACCAGCGACGTGGACATGGTGCTCTACACCAGCCCTGGGGCACCCTTCTCGCAATACGAATGCTGTAACTTCCCCTACCACCAACGCTACAACATGAAGGTGAGCGGAAGCGCACTGCAGTCGCACGACGGCGTTGTCACCGCGTGGCTCACCGACATGCAAGGCCGCCGCGAAGAGGTGGTGCTCACCCCCACAGGCCCCGACCGCTACACCCTCGACCTCACCTCACGTCCCCCTGCCGCCTACCTCCTCACCGTCACCACCGCCGACGGCCGCGAACTCACCTTCCGCCTCATGAAGCAGTACAGCCGGAGATAACCCCTAATGACCGATTTGGATTGAATGGACTTAGTGGGGAGAATGGGGTTTGACGGGGTGAGAGGAGTTCTTGATGGGAATGTTTATGAAAGCAGCCTCGGAAAGGGAGGCTGCTTGTTATTTCATCCCACGGGCGGTCTTGATTTGCTCGTAGGCTTCGTTGATTTCGCGGAACTGGGCTTCGGCGTTCTTCTTCACCTCTTCGCCCATGCCCTCCACTTTGTCGGGATGGTATTTCATCGCCAGACGGCGGTAGGCTTTCTTGACTTCCTCGTCGGTGGCGGTGGAGTCGATGCCTAGCACCTTGTAGGGGTCGCGATGTGGCTGCGAGTAAGAGGTGGAACGCGAGGAACTGGAATAGCCCGACTCACCGGAATAGCCGTCGCTGTTGCTACCGCCGAAGCGGGCACCGATGTGGCGGGTGTACATGCTGACGTAGTCGCGTGTGTTAATACCGAGGCCACCTGCTATCTCGCGCATGACACTGTTTTCTGCCGGACTGTATGCGTTGTCGGAGACCGCAAGCCCGAAGAGGAAGTCTACCATGTGGTAGCGGGTGGTGTAGTCGGTGTTTTGCTTTATCTGGTTGCAGATGGCAGGGATGTCGATGACACGCTCGGGCTTCACTAGGTCGCGTAGCATGGTGAGGTACTGTTTGCCCTTCTCTTCGCCATAGTTCTTGAGTAGGAACCGCTTGACATAGTCTAGTTCCGACCTGCGGACATTGCCGTCAGCCTTAACGACGGTGGCAATGAGGACGATGAGGGCGATGTTGACATCCTCCTGTGTGCCAGTATTGCGGTAGGGGCCACGGTGGCTGCTGAAATCCTGACTGCCGTCGCCTATCTCTTGTCTACGCTCGATGACATTACCAATTATATAGCCCAGAAGAGCTCCGATAGGTGAGCCTGCGCCTATTACCCAGCCGAGACCTGCAAATATCCATTTAGTAAAGCCCATATCTTTAAAATTGAAAATTGAAAAGTGAAAATGAGAATTCGTTAATGTGTTTTTTAAATTGAAAGTTGAAAATTGAAAATTATCCGGGTGCGGCAGCCAATTTTCAATTTTCAATTTTCAACTTTCAACTCAATTTAATTCACGATTATCTTAGTTGTGTAGGTGGGGGTGGCTAGCATATAGAGGCCGGCAGGGAGGTGCGATAGGTCGAGGCTGTTGCCGCTGAAGGTGGTGGTGAACACCAGTGCGCCATAGGCGTTGTAGAGGCGCATGGGCGTGCCGTCGGCTATGCCGCGCAGGAATATCTTGCCACTGGTAGGGTTGGGGTAGAGCGTGACGGCAGTTGGCGACTGTCGTTCGGCGATGTCCTCGTGGAGGAAGCGGACGGAGAAGGTGCAGATGCTGCCTTGGGTACGGATGTCGTATATCTCGAAGCTCTGCTCGGGGGTGCCGTCGGCGAGGTAGGGGTGAGGGTTGGTGGCAGGTCCGAAAGCGTTGCGCCCCTCCTGCTGCGTAAAGAAGCAATTGGCAACATCGCCTTGTGTCGTGTCGTTGTCGCTATCGGGTCGAAACACCCAGTAGGTGTTGGGGATGTCGGGATAGTTGAAGAAGGCGTTGCCACCGAGGTAGATGTCGTGTGAGGCGGTGTCCATCCAGCGGCCGATGATGAGGCCGTTGTGGGTGAGCGACACCTCGTACTGCTCGTCGGGGGTGCGGTATTCGATGGTGTACCACTGGTTGCTGTCGATGGCTGACTTGATATAATAGAGATTGTTGGTAGCGCTGGTGGTGAGGCTGTTGATGGTGTAGGTGCCGTCTTGTGTGATTTGTGTGGGTGCGCCAGTGATGCCTAGGAAGCGGTGCTTGTAGATGGCGGAGGGGTGGTCGGAGCCGACAGCCATAATGTCGTAGAAGACGGGGTAGACGTTGGTGTAGTTATGGTAATGGTAGAGGTCGGGCAGGCCGAGCGAGTGACCCATTTCGTGTGTGAAGGTACGCAAGGTGAAGTAGCTGCTGCCCTCGAACTCGAAGTTGAAGGCGTTGACGCGCTTATCGTTGATGGTGAGAGTGCTGCCGATAGAGTCGTGAGGGAAGAACTCCATGTGAGGCCACAGCAGTTCGGCCCATCCTCCCACATCGCCCTGAATGATGATGGAGACGTTATCGATGTCGCCGTCGTCGTTGCCGTCGAGGACGGTGCCGTATGTCACCAGCCTTTCGTTGTTCACATAGCGGCATACGCGCTCAATCAGTTCCGCCTCGCGCATCGAGATGCCGATGATGGGGTTGGGCGTGGTGTAGCCGATGGGGTTGTCCTCGCTGTAGGGCTGGTAGTAGCCACGAGGGTGGGAGTCTACATAGGGTCGAATGCGATTACCCTGTCGCTGGCTGGCAAAGACGGTGTTGAACTGTATGTTGCCATACGACATCTCAGCGAAGTAGTCGGCAACGCTTTGGCTGCCCTCGTTGAACAGATTCTGTATGTCGGAGTATGATTGGGTGAAGTCGGGGTCGTCGGCAAAGCGCACAAAGAGGGCGAGGTTGGTGTATTCCCTATGAAGGGAATTCACGGTGCTGAATTCCACCTGGAACACGTACTCGAGGTCGGCATGGTAGAAGGTCTCATCGACGGTGATGCCGGCATAGAAGGTGTCGGTGCTGTACTGCATGAGAGCGTAATAGTTGCCCACAGGCAGGTGGAGGTCGTAAGCGAAGTCGCACACCACCGTGTCGCCAGGCTGCAGGGTGATGCGGCGGCCGTCGACACAGCCATAGTAGTTAATGTCATCCCTGCCATAGATGTTCACTCCGAAGAAGAGGCTGCCCACCGTGTCGCCGATGTTGGTAATGCTATAGCTGCCACGCAGAGGTTCGTTTGCGTCGATGATGTTCGTGTCGAGTGTCAGGTCGCTTGCCATGGTGAGTACGGGCATGGGGTTGTAGCAGGGTTCCAGCCCAAAAACGCAGTATTGGTAGCTGGTGAAATTATATTGCGTCAAAGGTCGCAGCACGTCGAGCGAGTAGTAGCCGTCGCACGAGCCGTGCCACCCCCAGTTGACGTGGAAATAGTTGCGTGCATCGTAGCCGTCGAACACAAAGGCGTGGGCACCGGCCACTGTGCTGTCGGCATCGTTACGGTACGACTGCCCACAGTACAGCACGGGCCGTCCGTTGGAGAGGTCTTGCTTCAACATATTAATCCACGAGGAGGTGGCGTAGCGGTACTTCATCTCCTGATGGGCATTGGGACTGTAGTGGAAGTAGTGTTGCATTGCCGCGAGGGCGGAACTGAGCTGCGCTCCCGACGAGCCGGCGCAGTCGCTGTTGTACATCATGTTGCATCCGATACCGCAGTGCGATGCCAGCGTTGCTACCGCCGTCACTTCGGCGGCAGTGCTGCTGTCGGTCAGCTGGTAGGGCATGTGGGCGTAGTCGTAGGTGGCGTTGGCGAAATCGGCACTGAGCGTGCCGTAACGCCAGCACTCGTATTCGCCCTCGTGGGTGTAGCTGTGGCTGCCCACACCATGGGTGGGGAACTGCCAGTAGCGCATTACCTGGGCCATCGCCAGAGCCATGCAGCCCACCGTGGGCCGGCCGTCGAATCGCGCCATGTTGCTGTCGGCGGCTATCACACTGTCGTATGGCGCGAGACTGTTGTAGCCGTAGCGGTACTGCGTCCATGCCGTCACCAACATCGGTGCCACGGTGTCGGCAGGGTCAGGCAGTTGCAGCGCATCGTGGGTGTAGGCGGCGTAAAGCTCCTCAAGCGTGGTACTGCCCAGCTGGGCTATCTGGCTCTCGTACTCACCCAACCAGTAGCGCAGACCTTCGGGCAGGTCGTCAGCGTCGATGCTGCCCGACAGCGAGTAGGCAAGAATGGGCAGCGTGCGGCTGTCGCGGCTGGCTATCACAAAACCGCCACCCGCTATATTGTAGGCTGCAAGCCTGTCGAAGGATGGCAGCGGTGTCTCCTTAATCACACAGGAACGACTGTTGGTCAGCTGATCGACAAACTGCTGTGCGTTGTGACGCACCTCTTGGGGAGTTAACTTCTGTGCTGTGGCAGCGAAAGCTATGGCTATAAAGATAATGGTCGATAGTATTCTTTTCATGGCTCTGATAAATTGAAAGTTGAAAACTTATTAAATTGAAAGTTGAAAATTGAAAATTGAAAATTGTCCGGGTGCGGCAGCAATTTTTAGTTTTTAGTTTTTAGTTTTTACTTTTTACTTTTCACTTTTCACTTTAACCGTCACGGCGTAGCCTTCCACCACAACACCTTTGTCGGGCTGTGCGGTGGTGATGGTGTACTGCTTCTTACTCACGCCCAGTTTCTCCAGATGGTGCGCCAGTGTGCGGTTGTGCTGCTCGAGGGTGGTCTGGGCTTTGCCATCTTTGGTGGGGCGGGTCTGGAGTTCGAATAGTAGTACTATATTCTTGTCGCTTTTGGCAAGTTCGGCGAGTTGGTCGATTTGATATATCTGCTCCGAGGTGAAGTCCTCGTCCTCGGTGTTGACCGCCACAAACAGCTCTTCGCCTCCATCCTTGATGCCCTTCAAGAGACGTGCCGGGGAGGTGGCCACCTTTACGATAAGGTTTCCTAGAGCCTTCCACACCAGCTTCATGTAGTTAAACTCGGGATTGTCCACGTTGCCCTTTACGGGTATGTCCAGTAACACTTTGCCGTCCTTGTCCTTCAGCACATAAAGGGCAGCCTTCACCGGCAGTTTCAGTCGAGGCTTCACGCCCTCCTGACGTTCGCCAAGGTTGGGCTTGTAGATGTCGATATGGTTGTTGCCTTCCAATCGGCTGTTGACGATGGTGTTGCTGCTGGTGAAGCCGAAGATACCCTCACTAAAGGGCATCCCGAAGTATGCCACCATGTAGGGGCTGAGGTCTGTGAGGTGTAGGCCTTTGATGCTCAAGTCCAGCTGCAACTGCTGCTTCCATGCGCCGATGTCGCCCTTCCAGTCGGCCGACAGGGTGCCGCCGTTAGGCAGGTTGGCACGCACGCGGGCGTTGTTGCTGCCCGAGGCGGTGACCCCCACCGACTCCACGCTGAGATCGGTGACGGGGAACACAAAGTCTGTCGGCAGCGTATGGTCGGCGAAAGTGAAGTTGATGTTGTGTATATCCAAATGCCCCACATGCAGCTGCAGGGGCGGCGTGGGCAGGGTGTCGATAGGCTCCGGGTTCTCTGAATCCTCAGAGTTGTCAGAACTTTCAGTATTATCAGAATCAGACTTTGCGGCCAGCAACCGTGAGAGGGTATTGGTGCTGTCGGCAAAGAGTTCGTATTTAGCCGTCAGGCCGTTCAGCACGATGCTGTTGATGTCGAACAAGCGTTGGCTGAGCACCATTTTACCCATGTCCACCTTCAGTTCCTTGAGCGACACCACCGGAGCCTTGCTGCTGTCCACCACAGCCACGTCGCCTAGGCTCACCTTGGCGGCAATGGCCGTCTCGATAAAGTGGGCGACATTGCCCTGCGCCGTAGCGTCAAGGGCAAGACTGCCTTCGATGGTTTCGATATAGGTACGGTCCACCAAGTAGGGCTTCAGTTGGTCGAGGGTGAAGCCTTCGAGACCTAGTTGGATGGCAAAATTGCCTGTGGCGGCATCGTAGCTTGGGTAGGCAGACAATTCGCCACCCTCCGCCAGTGTGAGCGTGAGCGATGCATCGGTGCTCTCGCTACCACCAATGACAAAGTCGGGCACCAGCAGATTCAAGTGATGGAAGCCCAGATGGCTCTGCCGTGGGCGGTCCTCATAGAGCATGCTGTTATCTGCTAGGCGTATCTTGTGCAGGCTCACCACCCAGTTACTGGGTGTGGTGTCTTCCACCTCCTCCACCTCTGCGGTGTCGCGTTGGAAATGGTCGATGATGCTCGAAAAGTTAAACCGTGTGCTGTCCTGCACAATATGTGCGTCGAATCCTGCCAGTGTCACGTGGCGTATCTGCACCCGCTTGCCCAGTAGGCGCAGCAACGACACCGATACGTCGAGCGTATCGAAGGCGGCAAAGCGCGTGCTGCCGTCATCCTCCATCACCTCCAGACCGTGGATGGCTACATGTCCGGTCAGCAGGTTCAGCCCCACATGGTCCACATGTGCCTGTCGGCCTATAAGCTCTTCGGAGTGTCGGTTCACATAGTTCCGGGCGGCACTTCCGCCAAACAGGCTGCCCAATACCGCCACCAGTAGCAGCAGAGTGGCAATACATACGGATGTAATCAGTATGATTTTCAGTATCTTCTTCATATTCTATATACAATAAATCAAACTGCAAAAATACGCAAAAAAAAGCGAAAAAGCCATTATATGATTTTTTTTTTGTATTTTTGCATTTTCTTTTTGATAGTAATTCGTTAATCAAATGAAAGAATTCGTTAATGCGTTAATACGTCAATTCGTTAGTCTTAGTTCGACAAGTTTTAGTTTTTAGTTTTTACTTTTTAGTTTAAATAACACATTCAAACATTCAAAACATTCTCTCTAATATGAATACCTCTTCTGCAAAAGTTCAATTGTTATGGCGTGTGGCCGCCATCGACACCTTGTTGATTGGTGTCGCGTGCAGTATACCTGCTCTGTCTCACCTGCTGGCGTGGCCGCTCTATTGGATTAACCCGATGTTGTTAGTGCTGCTGGCAGGCATGTTCTTGGTGGGCGACCGACGCAATGCCTATCTGTTGGCGGTGCTGCTGCCGGTGGTGTCGATGATAGCGGTGGGTATGCCTACGCCGACGAAAGCATTCTGCATGGTGGCTGAATATTCGACAGTGGTTTTTGTTAGTGGTCGGATGCAGGCGTGGAACGGACGGTTCGTGGGTAAGCTGGGTGCGATACTGCTGGCGATGTTGGGAGGTAAGGCGGTGTACTACCTGTTGAAGGCTGTGCTACTGGCTCCCGCAGTGCTGGTGAGCACGCCGGTGTGGGTGCAACTGGTGGTAGTGGTGGCTGCCGCAGCCATCTATGCCACATTGATGGAACTGAAAACTTATTAACTTGAAAATTGAAAGTTGAAAATTGAAAATGAACATACCCCGGTCTTCGACCACCCCTCTAAAGAGGGGACAGTGCGGCAACTTTTCACTTTTCACTTTTATTGATTGCATGCAATTAAAAGTCTCAAATTCTTATTAAATTCAAAATATGTAATTTACAAATTCTCCAATTCTCTAATTCTTGATAAATAGAAATCCCCAAAATATAAGTTATGCGAAAATCAATACCATTCTTCTTACTCATGCTTGTGTCGCTGTCACTGGTGGCGCAAGAGTCTGTGTCCGACACCACCGCGGTGGGCAAATGTGGCGGGCTCTTCTCGGTCAGTCCCACCATGAAGGTGCGTTTCTCCACGGGCAACCTGCAATACCAGCCTAGCACCCACCTGTGCCGCTTTGCAGCGGAGCAGACCGAGGTTATCGGTTGGAAACCCTTTTATGGTAATGAGCGTTACAAGGGTTGGATTGACCTCTTTGGTTGGGGTACGGCCATGCAGCCGACCAACTATTCGCTCGACCCCAACGAATACACTTTTGCCGACTGGGGTTTCTACTGTGGACTGCCCACCGATGGAGGCAAGATATGGCGCACGCTGACGATGGACGAATGGACCTACCTGCTTGCCAAGCGTCCGAAAGCCCGTAGGCTGTACGCGCTGGCTTATGTCAATAAAGTATTTGGGCTGGTGCTGCTGCCCGATGATTGGAAATGTCCTAAGGGGGTGTATGTGAAGCCCGGACCCAAGGAGGACTATATCAACTGGTTTACCGCCGAGAAGTGGGCACTGCTGGAGGCGGCGGGTGCGGTGTTCCTGCCGTGCGAGACGAGGCGTGTGGGCACCGACGCGGTGGGCAATGCCTCGGTATGCCACTACTGGACGGCATCGGCCAACGACAAGAAACCCGCGGAGGCGCTCTGCGTAGTGGTGGACACCTTTGTCCCACGCGCCAGCTCCTCGGCTAAGAACATGGGACTCTCCGTGCGGTTGGTGCAGGAAATGTATGAATAGAATTGAAAATTGAGAATTGAAAATTGAGAAATGGCTATCGCGACGTAAGTCCACAGGACTTCCTTAATCCTCATTAGAGGGGTACGGCGAAGGCGGAGGGTATGACATTTTAACTTTTTAATTTTTAATTATTATTTTTTTATCATGAATATAGCAGTCATTTTGGCAGGAGGCACGGGGTCACGCGTAGGAGCTGAAAAACCCAAGCAGTTTCTCGAGGTCGACGGACGTCAGGTTATTGAACGCAGTATTGATGCATTCGACCAGGCTGAAGGCATTGACGAGGTGGCGATGGTGGTGCATCCTGAATGGATGGAATACATGCGCGGAGTGGTGTCAAGTAATAGTTGGACGAAGGTGAAGAGGTTGATCGAGGGAGGGTCAGAACGCTATATGTCGAGCCTCAATGCCATTGCTGCCTATATCGGTTGCCCCGACGACACCAACCTGATACTCCATGATGCCGCCCGTCCCTTTGTATCGCAGGCAGTGATAGCCCGCGTAATAGAGGCATTGAAATGGCACGAGGCGATAGGCGTGGGCATTCCCTCGACCGATACGATATGGGAAGTGCGGCAAGATTTCGACCCGCGGCTGTCAAAGTTCGTCGCCCGCATACCTGAGCGTAGCACCATGTGGCGCGCCCAGACCCCACAGGCATTCCGCCTGCCCTTGATACGCGATGCCTACCAGTATGCCCTGCAAGATCCTCAGTTCCGCGCCACCGACGACTGTGGCGTAGTGCGCAGATACCTCCCCGGCATAAAAATCCACATCGTCGAAGGCGAGGAGCAGAACCGCAAGATAACCTTCAAAGAGGACCTGTTGAAATAAAAAAAAGAAATGGAACCCATACTACAAGTCACGGCAGTCTTGTTGCGTAAATTGTCAAAAGGATTTATTGCAACAGGTCGTAGCATATTGTTGGTTTTATTTTTGTTTTGTTATGGACCAACATTAGTAGCACAGGAAGCTACGACTATGGGTACTGATTTTTGGATTTCATATTTGTACTTTACTTATGAATATACTGCTCCGCAGTACCACGTGACACTGCATGCATTTGCCTCTGGTCCACGTGCCTGCACGGTCACCATGAGTAATCCGAATACCACATGGTCGACATCGTTTGCGGTAACTCCGGGACAGGTTACGTTCATAGACGTACCTTACGGTGATGGTTGTACATCGCTTTCAGGTGCAGTGACACCGAGTGCGATACATGTCACGTCCACTGATACCATATCACTGTACCTCATTACGTTGGGGCATTTTAATATAGATATGACAAATGCGCTGCCTACGGCTTCGTTAGGTTCGGATTATATGATACAATGCTATCCTTCAAAGTTATCTACGGATTTCCGTAGCGAGTTTGTGATAGTTGCAACAGAGGACAATACGGTAGTGGATATTGTGCCATCCGCGAATACCTTGAATGGTTTTTCAGCTGGCACACTGCATACTGTTACATTACAGCAAGGCGATGCCTATCAGCTAAGAGGGGCATCTAATGCGGGAGAAGCAGACCTTACTGGCTCTCGTATCACGGCTAGAGACTGCAAGAAGATTGCTGTGTTCTCCGGACATTTCTGTGCCTATGTCCCCACAAATACAACGACATGTGACCATATCTATGACCAAAGTTTTCCGATAGGATATTGGGGACAGCATTTTGCGGTAGCAGGGACAGGGACGGTTTTTGCCGACCATGTCCGTGTGATGGCATTAGAAGATGGCTGTTCAGTGAATAAGGATGGTGTTCATGTGGCCACATTGAATTCTGGTCAAGTGTATGATTTCACACTGACTTCGTCGAACCGTACTGCCTACATTGAGACATCTAGCCCAGCAAGTGTGTATATGTTTCTTGGAAGTGCCGGAGTTCAAAACGGAGACCCATCGATGATAATAGTTAACCCTGTAGACCAACGGGTAAAGGATATTACATTTGCAACCTATTCTACTACATATACCAATACCCATTATGTTACCATCGTCGCCAGCGCCGAAGAAATGCAGTATGTAAGATTGGACAACAATCCTGTGGCAAGTCAGGCTTTTGCGGGCAACAGCAATTATAGATATGCAAAAGTACAAATCTCGGATGGTTCACACTCGTTGAAGACTCTTGGAACTGAGGGTTTCATCGCATACGCGTTTGGAATAGGATTGCATGAAAGTTATGGGTATTCAGTAGGCTCAAGCCTTAAAGTGATTGGGCAGTCTACTCTGTTCTACAATGGAGCGCCTGTGGAGTCTGGAGACACTATTGTGCTATGTGCCAATACGGCTGCAACATTCCATGTCGGCACCGATTCAGGAAGTGTTAGTGGAGAATGGTACATGGACAGCGATACAGTGGGCATGCTCGATACAATTGATTATCTATTTGTCGATACAGGAATCTATCATTTGAGTGTTCGTTCGTCGGTCATACAGCATTTTGATTGTTATGGTGTGTTGGAATCGGACGACGAAATGAACTTGGTTGTAATTGTGAAACCGCATTATTTGTTGCAAGACGATGATTCGATTATAGTGGGGTTGCTGCCATGGCACTATATGGGAAATACCTATTATGATTCGGTTAGGGATGATACTATTCGTACGACGACTGTCTATGGGTGCGATAGCGTTATATTGTATTCGCTTTACGTGTATGATTCGGCTGAGGTGGATATCTACGACACCATTTGCGCAGGAATGCCCTACCATGATAATGGGTTTGATTTGTCAGCCGAAGAGACTGCTGAGGTGGGGGAATTCCAATACAGACAAAGCATCGGCACCACTATCACAACCTTGCATCTGATGCAGATTGGGGCACCTCATGTGAGAATTGATTATACGTCATTTGGTGACAGCTGTTTCCGTATTGTTTGTTATACAGAAGCAGATAGTGTTGTGTGGTCGTCAATGCCTTATGACTCGTCTTTAGCATCCCAGCAGTATAATGCTACTATAACAGTATGCCCCGAAGTTCCGACGATATATTCTGTGACGGCATATTTTTCTGGACATAGCGAGTGCTCCCATGTACAGTCTGTGGATTTGCTTCCGAGAACGTATGTCCATAATCAGGCTGAACTATGGGTTCCGAATGTGTTTACACCCCAGCTGATGACAAATAATTTGTTCAGAGCCTATGGGGAGGGTATAGCAGAGTTTGAGATGTTTATCTATCAACGTTGGGGAATGATGCTCTTCCATAGTAAGAGTATTGACGAAGGATGGGACGGCACGTATAAGAATGCGTTGTGTCCGTCAGGAACGTATGCTTATTTAATTTATTATAGAAGTAAGTATAGCCCTGCCGAATTGCAGAAGAGGATGGGCTCGGTTACTTTGATTCGTTAAAAATAGTGCTATGATAGTGAAATTTGTGGCTTATTTGATTGCCTATGCTGTCTATCCCTTTTCTTATCTCATTATAAGAAAAAGAATGAGGTATGCTTTTGGCAGTTTTAAAGGGTCGTTTAATGATAATGCAAAGTATCTGTTTATTTATGCCAGCGAACATTGCCCAGATAGGGAGGTGGCGTGGCTGTCAGATAACGGCGAAACGGTAGCATACGTACGTTCGCTGGGATTCAAGGCCTATAAGGTTACTACATTTAGAGGTGCGTGGTATGCGTTGACCTCGAAGTATTGGTTCTTCAATGCCTATACGTCCGATATCATGTTCTGCCTGTCGGGTGGAGCAGTATGCTGCAATTTGTGGCATGGGGTTGGTATTAAGCGTATAGAGTATAACATCACTTCGGGAGAATTGGCTCGGCGTTATCAAAAGAAAGACTTGTTAGATGTGTTTTTTCATCCACAGGTGTTTCGAAAACCCGACTACGTGTTGTCGTCCACCCCGTTTCAGACCATCTTTTTTTCCACCTCGTTCCGGGTAAAACCCAGTGCCTGTTTGGAACTAGGCTATCCGAGGAACGAGATTTTGCTCTGTTCTGATGATGCGAGGATGATGTTTGTCAAGAAATATTCGAATCGCACCGTTATCGATCTTATGGAAAGGATAAAGACAGCCCAACGAGTGTATATCTATATGCCTACGTGGCGCGACTCGCAACTAACTCTATTTACACAGGGTATGGATTTGGACAGACTGAACGATGTGTTGCGAAAACATGGAGACCTTCTTCTGTTGAAACCTCATGCCAACGTTCAAATAGACGGCTCGGCAGATGTTGGGTGGTCGAATATCGTGATGATAGAGGGTGGCGTTGACGTGTATCCATTGCTACCGTATACCGATGTGCTGATTACTGACTATTCGTCTATCTTGTACGATTATATTTTGATGCCAGGTAAGGGCGTTTTGTTGTATTTGTATGATTATGCTGATTATGTGGCCATGCGCGACTTCTTTTTTCCCTATGATGAAAATGTAGTAGGGTCTAGGGTTTATGACTTCGACTCGTTGGTGGATGCTGTCGACAACCACAAGGTTGGTGTGGACGAAGGCGAACGGTTGCGATTGGTGGAGAAGTTCTGGGGCGAGACGGCTCGCTACAATTCCAGTCAGAAGATAATGGATTTTTTTAAAGATAAAAGTTGATAGTTGAAAACTTATTAAATTGAAAGTTGAGAGTTGAAAGTTGAAAGTTATCCGGGTGCGTCAGCCAACTTTCAATTTTCAACTTTCAACTTTCATTTTCCAAGCAGTCCGCGGGTAACATTGCGGCGGAAGGCGACAAGTTTGTTGCCTTTGGCTGTCTCGCCTTGGAGGGCGAATTTGCACCATAGGGCTAGGGTGCCGCCCCATTTTATGGCTTCTTTAAACAGACGGTTGCGGTATTTGCTACGCGATATTTGTTGTGTGCGGTAGCGTTCGCTGACACCGATGCCGTGCGTGAGGCGGTCGAAGTAGTCTTGGGTTAGTTTGCTGGCGGGAATGATGTGGTAGAGGATGGCGGTGGGCAGGTAGTAGAACTTCATGCCGCGTGTGGTCATCTTGTCGTACAGGTCTTTCTCTTCAGCACCGATGAGGCTGCCGCCTTTGCGTCCCAGCTCCACATTGAAGAGACCCACCGCATCGAACACACTGCGCCGATAACACGAGTTGCCTCCACCAGGGTATGCTCCATGTGCAAATTGTTTCTGTTTCTCGCCAAGGTATAGCTTTCCGGTGATGAGCTGCCGTGTATAGTGCGACATCCATGCGGGCTCCTCGGTCTCATATACGGGCATGATAGGACCCCCGGCGGCAACAGCCTCGGGGGTCTTCTCAAAGAAGTCAGCATAGGTGCGCAGGTATTCCTTGTTGACGGTGGCATCGTCGTCCACATACGCCAGCAGGTCTCCATGCGACTCCCGTATGCCTCGGTTGCGGGCGTGCGAGAGCCCTTGATTGGTCTCCACGCAGTAGAGAAACCGTATGTCGGGGTAGTCCGCCTGAAAGCGTCTGCATTCGGCTTCGGTGTTGTCGGTGCTGTTGTTGTTCACCAACACTATCTCGTACCGCTCGCGTGGGTAGTCGTTCTCCGCCACGCTGCGTAGCACGTTATAAATATATTTGTCACGGTTGTATGTGCAGAGTATAACCGAAATCATTTAAATTGAAAATTGAAAGTTGAAAGTTGAAAATTGAAAATTGGCTGACGCGTTCAAAATACTCAAACAATCAAGCAATCAGACAATCAAGCAACCTCTTCATTTTTCCGTTTACGGTAGTATACGAACAGTGTGCCGGCGATGACCAGCAGCGTGACGATAGAGCAAATCAGCGTGATGTTGTCCAGCCTATGCAGGGTGGGAGCCTCGTTGCGGAACTCTATCACGTGGTCGCCTTCGGGCACCACCATGGCGCGTAGCAGGTAGTTGGCGCGGAGATACTCGGCGGGCTTGCCGTCGATATATGCTTTCCAGTCGGGTGCGTAGTATATCTCGCTGAAGACTGCCAGCATCGGTGTGCCGCAGTGGCTGCGATAGGTCAGGGTGTTCAAGTCTGCGGGACGCTTGTGCTCCAACTCGATGGTGGCGGTGCTGTCGTAGGGGTTTAGCCCCGTGTAAGCCTTTAGGGATTGAGAATCGTCGAATTCGTTCTTGTTCACCACGGCAGTGACGGCGGGGTCGAAGTCGTTCAATGCCAATATCTCCGCGTTGGCATCCTCGACCATCTTAACCTCTTTCACAAACCAGCAGTTGCCCAATGCGTCGGGGTTGCGCTGCACATGTCCGTCGCGCATGACGAAATAGCGCGTGTTGAGCATGTTCAGCACCTGTGGGTTGATACGGTAGCCGATGTAGAAGTCTATCAGGTCTTGGTAGCGACGCAGTTTGGCTGCGCTGTAGCCGCCCACCTGGTTATGGAACGCCGAGGGCTTGGAGTCGTTGAAGGTGTTCACTGCCATGTTCAGCACACGGTAGTCTTGGTCTCCAGCCTGTGCCGCCATGGCATCGATGTCCATGTCGTACTGTGCGGGCTGCAGTGCCAGCTGACGCGGGTTGCGGACATAGTTGTCCTTGTTGAGGTAGCGGCTGTTGACGCCCTGCAGGTCGACGACAATGAGCAGTGCCAGCACAGCTATTGGCACCAGCGTGGCAGTGGAGCGCATCTCTTTCTTACCCTTTGCATAACGCAGGTATGCCCACAACGTCGCGGCGGCAAGCACCACAAACAGTATGCTGCGCCACGAGTCGGACGCGAAGAGTGCCTTGCGGTCTTGAATGAATATGTTCTGTATCGTTGGCCATTGGTTGCCATATTGGTTCGCCATCTCGTTGTCGGCGCTGCCGCTATACGACAGTCCGCTGCTCATCAGCAATCCTAGCAGTATCACTCCCACTGTGGCACCTGCCGAGATATACAGCGCACGCAGTGCCTTCTTCGGCTCCAATTCGTTGTTGAACAGGTTTTTCAGTCCCAATACTGCCATCAGCACCGCCAACGCGTTGGCAAGTACCAGACTCATCGACGGTGTGCGGAATTTGTTATACAGCGGCAGGTGGTCAAACACCCAGCCGTTGAAGCCCATCAGGTTCTTACCCCACGACAGCATGATGGCCAGGATGGTGGCGATGAGAATCCACCACAGTTCGGGTCCTTTCACGGTCAGCATACCGAAGAGGAACAGGAATATCACAATGGCACCAAAGTAGACGGGTCCGCTGGTGAAAGGCTGGTCGCCCCAGTAGAGCGGCATCTTCTCTTGGTGGAAGTTGTTGTAGCTCGCACTGCTCTTGCTCACAGGTTCGATGCTGCCGCCACCGCGTGCACCGGGCACCAACAGGGTGTAGGTCTCGCCTATGCCGTAGCTCCAGCTGAAAGCATAGTTGATGTCGAGTCCGTTCTCATTGTCGTTGTTGTTGCGTGGGTACTCTTCGCCGTACAATTCCTGCGGGGTGACGGTGATTTCGCTGCCGCCGCGCATGGTATACTGCATATATTCCTCGTTCACCAGCAGGTGGCGTGTGTTACAGACCACGGCCAGCAATACGCCCACTATCAGCACCCCCACGGATATCATCAGCTTGCCGAAATATTTGTCCTTGATGGAGTGGCACAGATAGGCGATGCCCATCACCACGCCGGCAATGGCTGTGTAGAAAGTAATCTGTATATGGTTGAGCGCAATCTGTGTGCCCAACGCCAGTGTGAACAGTATGCCTCCCCACACCAGGTTGGACACCCCTCGCCGTTTGTCCTCCTTCAGCCGTCCTGCCCCTTTCAGGCAGAGCAGCATACCCGCCAGCACCGGTGCCATCATCGCCATCGCCCAAGCCTTGGTGATGTGGCCGGCCTCGATGATGATGATGTTATAGCTGCCCAGTCCGAATGCCAGTCCTCCCAGCAGTGCCAGCCAAGGGCTTGCGCCAAGTGCCACTAAGGCTATGTAGAACCCTAGCAGGTAGAGGAATAGCACGCCCATATCGTTCTGTCGACCGAATATCTGCAGCGTCAGCACGTTCTTGACAGGCGTATACATCGAGTGTTGAGGGCAATTGGTAATTTGGTAGCCCGGCATGCCGCTGAACATGCTGGGGCACCATGTGGAATACTCTCCTGTTGCCTCATGATAGTCTTTCTGTGCCTTTGCCATGCCCTCGTATTTCTGTAGGTCGCCCTGTGGCAGCGCCTTGCCTTGCAGTATGGGCATAAAGTAGATGGCTGAGATAGCTAGCAGTACCAGTACGAGACTTGCGTGGGTGATAATCTTTTTCTTCATATATAGTGTTATTTGTTGATACGTTGATTTGTTGATACGTTGATATGTTGTGCGGCAGCTTATTTTAATGTTTAATTATTAATTTTATTCGTTTCCTGTGCTACGGGATAGGATATTCTTGAATGATATATGCTCACCAGCTTCGATTTGAGGAACGAGCGTATCTTGGTCACTTCGCCGAACGTCAGGTCGCAGTTCTGCAGCTGGTTCTGCTTTATCTTGTCGTCTATGATGTTGTCCACCAGTCGGTCTATCGACTCTTTGTCGTGGCTCTTGAGGCTCTTGCATGCCGCCTCCACGCTGTCCACCATCATCACCACCGCCGTCTCACGCGAGAAGGGTGACGGCCCATTGTAGCGGAAGTCGGCAATGGATACAGGCTCGTCGGGATGTGCGGCGCACTCCTTGGCGTAGAAATAGCCCGTCACCGTGGTGCCGTGGTGTGTGCGTATGAAGTCTTGCACCGACGTGGGTAGGTGGTACTGCTTTGCCAGCACGATGCCGTCAGGCACATGGCTGATGATGATGGCGGCGCTCTCTAGGTTGTCCAGCTCGTCGTGAGGGTTAAACTCGCTGTTCTGGTTCTCGGTGAAATAGAGCGGGGCCTGCAGCTTGCCGATGTCGTGGTACAGCGCACCCACCTTCGCCAGCAGCGCGTTGCCGCCAATCTCGTTCATCAGGTCCTCGCAGATGTTTGCCACCTGCATCGAGTGTTGGAACGTGCCGGGGGCGTTGCGGCTCAATTCGCGCAGTGCGGGTGTGTTGGTGCTGCTCAGCTCCATCAGCGTCAGGTTCGTCGTCAGTCCGAACACCCTCTCAAACAGATATATCAGCGGGTACGCCAGCAGCGACAGCAGTGCGTTGAGGAAGAAGACCAGATAGCGGTCGGCAGTGATGCTCTCCAGTGTGCTTTCCTGGCTCAGCACGCCGAAGGTGTATATCAGCGAGTAGGAGAGGAATATCACCCCTGCGACCAAGAAGAACTTGCTTCGTTCCTCGAAATTGCGCACCGTGACGATGGTCATCATGCCGGCAATGAGTTGGTAGAAGATGAATTCGAACGGGTTGGCCACCATGTTGGCAAGTATGATGACCGTGGTGACATGGACGTACAGCGCTACCCGCATGTCGAAAAACACCCTCATCATAATAGGCACCACGCACAGCGGCACTATCAGCACCCAGTCGGCATTGATATATTGCACCAGCGCCGTCATGGCAGAAACGATGATAATCAGCACCATGATAAATGTCACCTTGCTTGCGTCCTCCAGTATGGGATGGCGTGTGTTGCGCATAAACAGAAAGAGGGCCACAAGAGCAAACAGGCACAGTGCCGCCTGTCCTATATATCGGCCTAAGGGGTGGTAGTGCTGCTGGTAGCGGCGGTCGTTGTCCTGCTCCAACGAGCGCACAATCTGTGCCTTTTCGGGTGTCACCAGTTCGCCTTTGGCGATTATCAGTTCGCCTTGGCGCACCATGCCGTTGGAGGTCTCCAGCTGCGACAGGCGCGAATCGAGTTCCAACTTTGTGCGGTTGCGGTCGTAGACGATGCTGGGCACCAGCACCTGCTCGCGCAGCAGGCTGTCGCGCACGTCGAGTGGGCACACGTAGTCGCTCACGCTGTGTTGCGACCCCACGTTGCCTTCCAGTATGACGACATCGTGCTGCTTAAAGTTGGGCACGTCCGAGGGCATCTCCATGTATCCCACCCGGTAGATGCTGTCTATCTTTCTCTGCATCTGCCGTATGCGGCTCTCGGGATAGGAGCCGGCCAGGGTGTTGACCCGCTCCAGTGCGCGGTTGTATGCGGAATTGTCGTAGTGGTAGTACAGCAGCAGGTTGTTGCGAGCCTCCTCCACCTCACTGTCCACCTCTGCCTGCGGACGCACTACTGTGAAGTCGTGCGGTGCCACCAAGTCGTTGCTGCGCCAAATGCCGCCCTCGGCATAGTCGTAGTGGTCGCCCTTGCCCTCCGATGGGAACAGGAGGGGGATTATGGCCGCCGTCGCCAGCATCAGCAGCGATCTGGTGATGAGGGGCAGGTGTTTCACCGTGTCGGAGATGATATTCTTTGTCGACATAATGTGATTATTTTTAAAATTGCAAATTTACACAAAAAAATCCGAACATCGTGTTCGCGTATCGAAAATATTACGCACCACATTCATTACCAGTACTAAAATATCTCCGCCCACCACTCCCCAACATGCCGTTTTCCCGCCCTCAGCCCTCCTTTCCGCCCTCTTTCCCCGCCCTCTCTCCCGTCCCTCGCCAATCATTATACTATATCCACCCCACCACCCTCCTTTCTTTTACACTTATCCGTTACTTATACTATATTTAGACCATATTTATACCTTATTTATACTATTCTCGAATAGTATAAATAAGGTATAAATATGGTATAAATATAGTATAACT
>CAMZFW010000035.1 GCA_947306225.1 uncultured Bacteroidales bacterium | reverse complement strand
ATAACTCCTCTCTTGTTTTTGGGTAAGTCAATACCTGCAATTCTTGCCATAGATTTCTTTTATACTTTTTGTTAGTTAATCATCCTTGTCTTTGTTTGAACTTAGGATTCTTCTTGTTGATTACATAGACGACCCCGTGGCGGCGGACCACCTTGCACTCGGGGGATCTTTTCTTTACAGAAACTCTTACTTTCATTTTTTATCTTATTTATCTGTTATTCTTGTTAAGCATTCACAGCACACCGATGCCTATTTGTGGCGATAAGTGATACGGCCTTTGGTCAAATCGTAGGGGGACATCTCGATGGAGACTTTGTCGCCCGGGAGAATCTTGATGTAATGCATACGCATCTTACCTGAGATGTGGGCTATGATTTGGTGCCCGTTCTCCAATTCAACCCGGAACATTGCGTTACCCAGGGATTCGATGACTGTTCCGTCCAACTGTATGGATGCTTGTTTTGCCATGTACTTATCGTGCTTTATTTGTTTTCAATGAAATCGAATGTGGTTAGAATGTCGGGGCCGTTTTTGCCGATGGCGACGGTGTGCTCGAAGTGTGCCGCAGGCTTGCCGTCCTTGGTGCGGCAGGTCCAACCGTCCTCTTTGGAGAACTTGACGTTCTTGGAGCCCATGCAGACCATGGGCTCGACGGCGATGACCATGCCTTCCTTGAGGAGGGGGCCGGTGCCGGGCACACCGTAGTTGGGCACATTGGGGCTTTCGTGCATCTTGAAACCCACACCATGGCCGCAGAGCTCGCGCACCACGGAGTAGCCGTTCTTTTCGCAATGCTGCTGGACGGCATGGCCGATGTCGCCCACGCGGTTGCCGGCCTTGCACTTCTCGAGTCCGATATAGAGTGCTTCTTTTGTGACCTTGAGGAGGCGCTGCATCTCGGGAGAGACCTCACCGCAGGTGAAGGTGTAGGCCGAGTCGCTGACGTAGCCGTTGTACTCGATGACACAGTCGACGGAGACGTTGTCGCCCTCCTTGATGAAGAAGTCGTTGCTGGGGATGCCGTGGACAACGACGTCGTTGACCGAAATGCAGAAAGCCGCGGGGAAACCCTCGAAGCCTTTGCAGAGCGGTATGCCGCCGTTGTCGCGGATGTACTGCTCGCCTATATTGTCGAGGAAGGCGGTAGTGACACCGGGACGGATGTGGCGACCCACCTCTGCGAGAGTTTCTCCCAAGAGGCGGGCACTGTCACGTATCAGCTCTATTTCTTCTTGTGTCTTTAAAAGAATCATTCTTGTTTAGTATTGTTATGCCTGTACAGACATGGAGGTACGGCCCTTGATGCGGCCGGTCTTGGTGAGACCGTCGTAGTGGCGCATGAGCAGATGGCTCTCGATTTGCTGGAGGGTGTCGAGAATAACGCCGACAAGAATCAGCAAGGAGGTGCCACCGTAGAACTGTGCGAACTGGGTGTTGACACCGAACAGGCGGATGATGGCGGGCAGGATGGCGACAATGGCGAGGAAGATGGAGCCGGGGAGGGTGATCTTGGAAAGGATGTTTTCAAGATATTCCGCGGTCTTCTTGCCAGGCTTTACGCCAGGGATGAAGCCACCGTTTTTCTTCATATCTTCGGCCATCTGGTTGGGGTTGATGGCAATGGCGGTATAGAAATAGGTGAAAAGCACCACCAGAATGAAGAAAACGAGGTTGTACCAGAATCCGTTGAAATCGGTGAACGCCAACCAGAACTTGGAGTCGGAGTTACCGGAGAAGCCCATGAAGGTGATGGGAATGAACATGATGGCCTGTGCGAAGATGATGGGCATAACGCCGGCAGCATTGACCTTGATGGGGATGTACTGACGGACACCACCATACTGCTTGTTGCCGACGATGCGCTTGGCATACTGCACGGGGATGCGGCGAGTGCCTTGGACCAGCAGGATGACCAAGAGGATGACAGCCAACAGGACAATGATTTCGATGAGGAACATCACCAATCCGCCACCAGCCTCGGAGAGACGGGAGACAAACTCGCCAAACAGGGCAAAGGGCAGGCGGGCAATGATACCGATCATAATCAACAAGGAGATACCGTTACCAACGCCTTTCTCGGTGATGCGCTCGCCCAGCCACATGACAAAGAGGGTACCGGCAATCAGGATGATGATGCTGGAAGCCCAGAAAGTCCATGAGGGGGAGGAACCATCGAAGGGATAGATGGCGGTGGAGGAGGCACCCAGCTGGTACATCATGTTGGTGATGTAGGCAGGAGCCTGGAAACCAGTGATAGCCACAGTGAGCAGACGGGTAATCTGATTCATCTTTCTGCGGCCGTTTTCACCATCGCGCTGCATCTTTTGGAAATAGGGGATGACCATGACGAACAGCTGTATCACAATGGATGCAGTGATGTACGGCATAATACCCAAGGCGAAGATGGAGGCATTGGAGAAGGCACCACCGGAGAACATGTTCAACAGACCCATCAGACCCTCGGAACCCTGATTCTGCAGATTCTGCAGCTGTGTGGGGTCGACACCAGGCAGGACGATATAGCAACCTATGCGATAGACAAGTACCAGCCCTAGGGTGTAGAGGATACGTTTACGCAGGTCTTCAATCGACCAGATGTTCTTGATTGTCTGTATAAATCTCTTCATTAGTCTTTAGTTTTGTCGGTTTGGAGTTGACATAGCATTGAAGTTGGCGAAGCGTAAACGGCTTCACCAACTTCATGTATCTTACTTATTCAATTACTGTTGCCACACCGCCTTTGGCCTCGATGGCCTGCTTGGCAGAAGCCGAGAAGGCATGGGCAGTGACATTGATGGTCTTGTTGAGTTCACCACGGCCGAGAATCTTGATGCGGTCCTTGCCAGAGATGAGACCATTCTGCTTGAAAACGTCGACGTTGAAGTCGGTGATGTTCTTGGCTTCGGCGAGACCGTTGAGGGTGTCGATGTTGATACCAACATACTCAATGCGGTTGATGTTCTTGAAACCGAACTTGGGCAGACGGCGATAGATGGGCATCTGACCACCCTCGAAACCGACCTTCTGGTGATAACCCGAACGAGCCTTTGCACCTTTGTTACCACGGGTAGCGGTACCGCCCTTGCCAGAGCCAGCGCCACGACCAACGCGTTTTGAATGCTTGATGGAACCTTCTGCGGGTTTGAGATTATTTAAACTCATAACTATTCTATTTTTTATTCTTCTGGGACGACCCAGTAGAAGATATCTAACAATTAAATTTCCTCAACAGTGATTAAGTGTTTCACTTTCTCGATCATACCGAGAATCTGGGGTGTTGCAACCACCGTGCGCTCATGGTTGATTCTTCTCAAACCAAGAGATGCCATCGTTCTTTTCTGACGAGCAGGACGCCCGATGATGCTTCTTACTTGCTTAATCTTCAAAGTCTTTTCTGCCATGATTCTATTCTCCTATGATTAACCGTTAAACACTTTATCGAGGGTAATGCCACGCAGCTCGGCAACCATGCAGGGATCCTTCATCTGCAGGAGAGCGTTGATAGTGGCCTTCACCACACTGTGGGGGTTGGAAGAGCCTTTGCACTTGGCCAGCACGTCCTTCACGCCGACACTCTCAAGCACAGCACGCATAGCACCACCGGCGATGACACCGGTACCAGGGGCTGCGGGTTTCAGGAACACTCGGGCACCGCTGTACTTACCGCACTGCTCGTGAGGAATAGTACCCTTCAAGACAGGAACCTTGATGAGGTTCTTCTTGGCATCGTCGACACCCTTCTGGATGGCGGCCTGCACTTCCTTGGCCTTACCCAAGCCGTAGCCTACGACACCGTTTTCATTTCCAATAACAACAATGGCAGCAAAGGTGAAAGTTCTACCACCCTTGGTCACCTTGGTTACACGATTAATCGCAACAAGACGATCCTTAAACTCGATTTCGCTCGATTTAACTCTTTTAACGTTTACTTCTGCCATGACTTATTAGAATTTTAATCCACCTTCTCTGGCACCATCGGCCAACGACTTAACACGACCGTGATAGAGATAACCATTGCGGTCGAAAACCACGGTATTAATGCCTGCGGCGATTGCGCGCTCAGCTAACAATTTGCCAACCTTGGTGGCCATTTCGCTCTTTGTTCCACTCTTTTCGACACCTTTCTCCAAAGAGGAAGCTGCGGTCAGTGTCACACCTTTTTCATCGTCTATCACCTGTGCGTAAATTTCCTTGTTGCTTCTGAACACAGACAGACGAGGCTTTTCAGCAGTGCCGCTAATCTTATGACGGATGCGGTACTTGATTTTTGTTCTTCTTATATCTTTCTTTGTAGCCATGATATTTTATTCTTTGGCGTTCTATTTATTATTATTTAGCAGCAGCCTTACCAGCTTTCTTACGAATCTCTTCACCCTGGAAGCGGATACCCTTGCCCTTATAAGGCTCCGGCTTGCGGAGGGAACGAATCTTTGCCGCAGCCTGACCCAGAATCTGCTTGTCGCAGCAGGTCATCGTAATGATGGGGTTCTTACCTTTTTCGGTAACGGTTTCGACATGGATCTCAGGAGCCAGCTCAAAGAAAATCTTATGGCTGTAACCCAAATCCATCTCCATCACATTACCATTGGCCTGAACCTTGTAACCAACACCAATGACCTCCTGGACGGTCTTGAAACCTTCGGAGACACCCTTGACCATGTTGGCAACCAGTGCGCGATAAAGACCGTGCATGGCCTTGTGTTCTTTACTGTCGGAAGGACGCTCAAAAGAGAGTGTGCCGTCCTCCATCTTTACAGAGATGGCAGGGTTGACCTGCTGGGTGAGCTCACCCTTGGGACCCTTGACAGTGATGACGTTCTCAGGAGACACCTTAACTTCGACACCTGCGGGCAGGTGGATGGGCATTTTACCTATTCTTGACATTTCTTATTCTCCTTCTATTAACTGATGTAACAAATAACTTCGCCACCGACATTGAGTGTGCGGGCTTCCTTATCGGTCATAAGGCCTTTGGAAGTGGAAATGATGGCGATGCCCAGACCATTGAGAACACGGGGCAGTTCGTCAACAGAGACATAGCGGCGCAGACCGGGGCTGCTGACGCGCTTGAGTTCGGAGATGGCGGAAATCTTCGTCACGGGATGATATTTCAACGCAATCTTGATGCTCTGGTTGTGAGAACCTTCATTCTCGAACTTATAGTTCAGGATATAACCCTTCTCAAATAAGATCTTGGTAATCTCTTTTTTCAAATTGGATGCAGGAATTTCAACGACTCTATGCTTGGCAGCGATAGCGTTGCGCATACGGGTCAAATAATCTGCGATGGGATCTGTTACCATTTTTATTTCTTGATTTTAAGTTTTGTAGTATTGGTTTTGCCAACTTGCAAAGCTACCAATGTTTTTAATTTTACCAACTGGATTTCTTAACGCCAGGGATAAGGCCACTGACAGCCATCTCGCGGAAATTGATACGGGAGATGCCGAACTGACGCATGTAACCCTTGGGACGGCCGGTCAGCTGGCAACGGTTGTGCATGCGGATGGGGTTGGCATTCTTGGGGAGCTTCTGGAGGGCGATGACAGCCTGTTCCACCTCTTCGGGACTACCCGTGCGGACCATTTCCTTCAAAGCAGCACGTTTGGCAGCATAGCGCGCCACCATCTTGGCTCTTTTGCGTTCTCTAGCTTTAATTGATTCTTTAGCCATTATTTCTTATTTTTGTTGATTCTTAAAAGGTATGCCGAACAGCTTGAGCAGCGACATGGCTTCCTTATCGGTATTGGCAGAGGTGACAAAGGTAATGTCCATACCCTGGATACGGTCGATCTTGTCAATGTCGATTTCGGGGAAGATAATCTGCTCGGCGATGCCGAAGGTGTAGTTTCCTTTGCCATCGAATCCCTTGTCGTTGATACCACGGAAGTCGCGGATACGGGGGATGGAGGCAGTAATCAGACGCTCCAAGAACTCATACATGCGCTCACCACGGAGGGTCACACGGACACCGATAGGCATACCGCGACGCAGCTTAAAGTTGGAAATGTCCTTGCGCGACTTCGTTGCGACAGCCTTCTGGCCAGCAATCAGGGTCATCTCTTCAATACCCTTGTCAATAACCTTCTTGTCAGCGATGGCAGCCTTGCCCAGACCTTGGTTAAGTGTAATCTTTTTCAGACGAGGAGCCTGCATAACAGTCTTGTAACCATACTCTTTCATCAGAGCAGGCAGTATCTCCTCAGCGTATTTAGTCTTTAATGTAGGAATATATGCCATTACTTAATCTCCTCTCCTGTTTTTTTGGAATAACGTACAAGTTTACCGGTCTTCTCGCTGATTCTACGACCAACTCTGGTAGGGGTCTTGCCATCCATGACCATGAGATTAGAAATATGGATAGGTGCTTCCTGCTCGATGATACCGCCCTGCGTGTTCTTAGCATTAGGCTTGGTATGCTTCTTCACCAAGTTACGGCCTTCCACGATGGCTCGATTCTCTTCGGGATATACTTTGAGCACCTTGCCGGTCTTACCCTTATCTTTAAAATCGCCGGCAATAACCATTACGGTATCCCCTTTCTTAATGTGCAGTTTCATTTCTTTTTCTTCTTTTTAATGTTTACAATACTTCAGGAGCCAGCGAAACAATCTTCATGAATTGTTTATCACGGAGTTCGCGTGCCACCGGACCGAAGATACGCGTGCCACGCAGCTCATCGGCAGCTGTGAGCAGGACACATGCGTTGTCGTCGAAGCGGATGTAGCTACCATCATTGCGACGAATTTCCTTCTTAGTGCGCACCACGACTGCCTTGGAAACTGCTCCCTTCTTGATATTGCCCGAAGGAATAGCATCTTTAATGGCAACCACGATAGTGTCGCCAATAGTAGCATAACGCTTCTTGGTGCCACCGAGGACGCGGATACACAGGGCGCTCTTTGCTCCACTGTTATCGGCAACGGTCATTCTAGTTTCTTGCTGTATCATTTCTTTTTAATCTTTTTTGTCTGGTTTGTTGCGACCAATTACTTAGCTCTTTCAACGATTTCGACGAGGCGCCAGCACTTGTTCTTGCTCAGGGGACGGGTCTCCATAATACGGACAACGTCACCGATGTTGCACTCGTTCTTCTCATCATGAGCCATGAATTTCGAGGACTTTTTCACGAACTTGCCATACATGGGGTGCTTAACCTTACGCTCCACCATGACGACGATGGATTTGTCCATCTTGTTGCTCACCACAACACCGACTCTTTCTTTTCTTAAATTTCTTTCCATATCTACTGTTAGTTCTGCTTCTGCTCAGCGATTTCGCGGGCGCGGAGTTCGGTGAGGCAGCGGGCGATGGTTTTTCTACTTTCTTTTAATTTGTTGGGATTCTCGAGCGGGGAGACAGCGTGCGTCATAAGCATCTTCTGATACAGGCTGCGCTCATTGTCCAACTTCTCTTTTAATTCAGCAGTCGAAAGCTCTTTTAAAACTAATTCGTTCTTCATGACTGTTCTTCTTTTTATTCTTCGATATAATCTCTTCTAACAACAAACTTGGTCGTGATAGGGAGCTTCTGAGCTGCCAGACGGAGAGCCTCCTTGGCGATATCCATCGGTACGCCTTCGCATTCGAACAGGATGGTACCGGGCATGACTCGGGCAACAAAGTATTCGGGAGCACCCTTACCTTTACCCATACGCACCTCATTAGGTTTCTTGGTGATGGGCTTGTCCGGGAAAATGCGAATCCAAATCTGACCTTCACGTTTCATGTGACGCGTTACAGCTTGACGTGCAGCCTCTATTTGACGGCCTGTGATAAAACAGGTTTCCAGGGATTTGATACCAAAGGTACCGAAAGCCAACTCGTGACCACGGAAAGCATTGCCTTTAATTTTACCCTTCTGCTGCTTTCTATATCTTGTTTTCTTAGGTTGTAACATTTTCTTATTGTTTAGCGTTTAGTGTTTGGCGTCGTGTGTCTTTTCTACCACTTCTGCCACTAACCTATAACCTATTTATTTACTGTTGTTATTTCTATTGTTGCTCGAACGGCGACGGGGAGCACCGCCACCACGGCGTTCGCCACCCATGGCAGGACGATGGTCCTTCTGCTGACCACCAACGGTGGACGGCACCAACTCACGCTTGCCATAAATCACACCACGGCAGATATACACCTTCACACCGATACGGCCGTACGTAGTGTGGGCCTCGGCATGGGCGTAGTCAATATCGGCACGCAGGGTATGCAGAGGAGTACGACCCTCCTTATAGTGCTCGCTACGGGCGATTTCAGCACCACCGATACGGCCGGCGATGGAAACCTTGATACCCTCGGCGCCAGAACGCATCGTGGAAACAATAGCGTTCTTGATAGCACGACGATACTGCACACGACCCTCAATCTGCTTGGCAATATTCTGGGCTACCAGAACAGCGTCAAGCTCGGGGCGCTTCACCTCAGAGATGTTAATCTGAACATCCTTGCCGGTGAGTTTCTTCAACTCTTCCTTCAGCTTCTCAACCTCAGCACCTGCCTTGCCGATAATCAGACCCGGACGGGCAGTATTGATAGTGACAGTGAGAAGTTTCAGCGTTCTCTCAATATATATCTTAGAGATGCTGGCCTTTGCAAGACGGGCATTGAGATACTTACGGATTTTGTCGTCTTCAACAAGCTTCTGCTCAAACTTGCGACCACCGTACCAGTTCGAATCCCATCCGCGGATAATACCTAAACGATTTCCAATTGGGTTAGTTTTTTGTCCCATTGTTTACTTCTTCTTTTTTATTAACTATTTGGTTTCAACTTCAGCCTTAACTTCAGCCTTAGGAGCCTCTTCGACGCGGCTGCCGAGGATGACGGTGATGTGGTTGCTGCGCTTGCGGATTCTGTAGCCACGACCTTGCGGGGCAGTACGCATACGCTTCATCGTGCGACCTTCGTCAACCATAATCTGTTTCACATAGAGTTGGCTGTCTTCTAGACGGGCACCCTCATTCTTAGCCTGCCAGTTGGCAACGGCACTCAGAATCAGCTTATACATCTTGGGAGCCGACTCTCTCGGGCAGTACTTAAGAATGCCCAGAGCCTTATCAACGTCAACGCCACGAACCATGTCCGCAACGAGACGGGTCTTGCGGGGCGAAGTGGGATTGTTTCTCAACTTTGCCACGTAGAGGGTCTTTTTAGCTTCTTGCTGTGCGTTTGCACTTTCTCGTTTTCTACGTCCCATTTCTTATTATTTCTTTTATCTATTGGACTTTTTATTTCTTACCTTTGTCTTTTGAACCAGCATGACCGCGGAAGGTACGGGTGGGAGCAAACTCACCCAGTTTATGGCCCACCATGTTCTCTGTGACATACACAGGGATGAACTTGTTGCCATTGTGCACGGCTATGGTCTGACCCACAAAGTCGGGCGAAATCATAGACGCACGGCTCCATGTCTTGATAGTAACCTTCTTATTATTCTGCTGAGCCTCGATAACTCTCTTCTCCAGTTTGTAGAAGATATACGGACCTTTCTTTAATGAACGACTCATTTTCTTCTTCTTTTATTGATTACTTCTTTCTTCTTTCGACAATGTACTTGTTCGACTGTTTCTTCGGTGAGCGAGTCTTGTAACCCTTGGCAGGAATACCCTTGCGGCTACGAGGATGTCCACCAGTCTGGCGGCCCTCACCACCACCCATCGGGTGGTCGACAGGATTCATCACAACACCACGGTTACGCGGACGACGACCCAGCCAACGGCTGCGACCTGCCTTACCGCCAACCTCCAGATTGTGCTCAGGGTTGGAAACAATACCGACAGTAGCACGGCATGCCTGCAGAATCATGCGCATCTCACCGCTGGGCATCTTAATAATGGCATACTTGCCATCGCGCGACATCAGCTGTGCGTAAGCGCCTGCGCTACGAACCATCTTGGCACCCTGGCCCGGACGGAGCTCGATGTTATGAATCAGCGTACCAAAAGGAATCTCAGCGAGAGTCAGCGTATTGCCAACCTCGGGAGCCACACCCTTACCCGACATGATAGTCTGTCCGACCTTCAAGCCCTGGGGGCAAAGGATATAACGCTTCTCACCATCAGCATAAAACACGAGGGCGATACGCGAAGTACGGTTGGGGTCATACTCAATAGTCTTCACAACAGCGGGAATACCGTCCTTGTCTCTCTTGAAATCAACAAAACGATACAACTGCTTATGGCCACCGCCGATATAGCGCATGGTCATCTTACCTTGGTTGTTACGACCACCGCTCTTGCCATAGCCGCACACCAAACTCTTTTCCGGCTTGTTAGTCGTGATGTCATCATTGGTGACGACAATCTTATGACGCTGGCCGGGGGTTGTCGGTTTAATTTTCTTTAAAGCCATTTCTTTTTTCTTTTCAGTCTCTTATCAGTGGACTATACTATTATTTATTGTTTTTACTCTTATAGTTATGTGGCGGTGTGGGCTTCCCCACACCGCCGACATCACATCTATCAAATGTTAGCGTAGAAATCGATTTCGTCGCCCTCGGCCAACGTCACGATGGCCTTCTTGAAAGCGTTGGTACGACCCACCAAGTAACCAGCCTTGGTATAGCGAGCCTTCACCTTGCCCGAATAGTTCATGGTGTTCACGTCAAGAACCTTCACACCGTAGAAACTCTCCACAGCCTTCTTAATCTCAATCTTATTGGCGCGCTTGTCGACAACAAAACCATAACGATTCAGCACCTTAGGCTCCGGCTTGTTCTTGTCGCGCTGAATACGGGTCAGCTTGGGAGAAGCGGCCGCCTCGGTGATTCTCGTCATCTTTTCGCTAATCAGAGGTTTTACTATGATATTATACATTGTTAAACTTTCTTAATTCTTGTTTCTAACTTCTTTATTTAGTCGCCAAAACGCGGTTAATTTCGCTAATTGAACCCTCACAGAGCACAACATTGGCAGCATTTACAATGTCGTAAGTGTTTAACTGACCGACAGATACCACCTTTACACTCTGGAGGTTTCGAGCAGACAAAGATACGAAATTATTTGGACTTTCGAGAACTATGAGCGATTTTTTGTCACCCAATTTAAGATTATTGAGAATTTCAATCATCTTTTTCGTCTTGGGAGCCTCAAGGCTGAAGTTCTCCACAATGGTCATGGCATTGCCTGCCACCTTCTCACTCAGAGCCGAGCGACGGGCAAGTCTCTTCTGCTTAATGTTCAGTTTGAAGCGGTAGTCGCGGGGTTTGGGTCCAAAAATCGTGCCACCACCCACAAACACGGGGCTCTTCAAATCGCCCGAACGTGCGCCGCCAGTACCCTTCTGACGTTTCAGCTTACGGGTGCTGTGAGCATTCTCACTGCGCTCCTTAGCCTTAGCGGTACCTTGACGTTGGTCTGCCAGATATTGTTTGCAATCCAGATAGATAGCGTGCTGGTTGGGCTCAATCGCGAAGATAGAATCGTCCAGGTTGATGGTTCTACCGGTTTCGCTTCCGTTGATGTTATAGACTTTTAACTCCATCTTTCAAGTTTTATTATTGATCCTTTGGGTCCCGGTACAGAACCTTTCACTAACATTAAATTCTTTTCAGGGATAATCTTGACAACCTCAAGGTTCTGAATCTTCACCTTATGATTGCCAGTCTGGCCGGCCATGCGCATGCCCTTGAAGATACGCGAAGGATAAGAGCTAGCACCGATTGAACCGGGGGCACGCAGACGGTCGTGCTGGCCGTGAGTCAAGTCACCGACACCGCCAAAACCGTGTCTCTTCACAACGCCTTGGAAACCCTTACCTTTCGAGGTTCCAACCACGTCGACATACTCGCCTTCCTGAAAGACTTCCACTGTCAATATTTCACCATACTTTTTCTTGTGGCCCTCCTCAAAGCGGCTGAACTCTGCGAGATAGCGTTTGGGGGTGGTGTTGGCCTTTGCAAAATGGCCCTTCATAGGCTTGTTGGTACGGCTCTCTTTCTTCTCGCCGAAAGCCAACTGAATGGCCTCATAACCATCCTTCTCGATGGTTCTCACTTGTGTCACGACACAAGGACCAGCTTCAATCACAGTGCACGGAACCTGTTTTCCGTCGGCATTATAAAGACTGGTCATTCCAATTTTTTTACCAATTAATCCTGACATTTCTCTTTTTTGGATTGTTTTTTGTTAGTTATCAGCTTATTCTCACCGCCGTCTCTGTGGCGGCTACGCACATTGGCTGACGGTTAATTTCACACTTTGATTTCCACCTCGACACCGCTGGGAAGCTCAAGCTTCATCAGTGCGTCGATAGTCTTGGCACGGTCGTTGATTTCAATGTCCATCAGACGCTTGTACGAGCTCAGCTCGAACTGTTCGCGGCTCTTCTTGTTCACAAAGGTCGAGCGGTTGACAGTGAAAATCTTTTTGTTGGTCGGCAGCGGAATGGGGCCATTCACCACTGCACCAGTCATCTTAACGGTCTTCACAATCTTCTCCGCCGACTTGTCGACGAGATTGTGGTCGTAAGACTTCAATTTGATTCTAATTCTTTGACTCACGGTTAATGATTTTTATTAATAATTACTATATTTATTCTTTAGGATGTTCTCCTGCTGGTCGTGGCTCACCTCGGCATAATGCGAAAACTCCATCGTGCTGTTGGCTCTTCCCGAGGTGATGGTACGCAGCGCGGTCACATAGCCGAACATCTGCTCCAGCGGCACCTTGGCATGGATGGCCTGCACACCCACCTTCGCGGCAATGTTCTCCAACATACCACGACGGCGGTTCAGGTCGCCCGTCACGTCGCCCACGTATGCGTCGGGGGTCAGCACCTCCAACTTCATGATAGGCTCCAGCAACACGGGGTTCGCCTTGCGGCATGCAGCCTTGAAACCAATCTTGGCACACACCTCAAACGACAGCTGGTCGCTATCCACCGGATGGAACGAACCGTCGATGACGGTCACCTTCATGCTGTCCATCGGATAGCCGGCCAACACACCGTTCTGCATAGCTTCTTTAAAGCCTTTTTCGATAGCAGGAATATACTCTTTCGGAATATTACCGCCCTTCACCTCGTTCACAAACTGCAGGCCCACGAAGCCTTCGTCGGCAGGGCCAATCTCAAACAGGATGTCGGCAAACTTACCCTTGCCGCCAGTCTGCTTCTTGTAAATCTCGTGATGTTGGACGGTTGTAGTGATAGCTTCCTTATATGCCACCTGCGGACGACCTTGGTTCACCTCCACCTGGAACTCTCGACGCAGACGGTCGAGAATGATGTCCAGATGCAGCTCGCCCATACCGCTGATGATGGTCTGGCCCGACACCTCGTCGGTCTTGACGCGGAAGGTGGGGTCTTCCTCCACCAGCTTGGTCAGCGCATTGGTCAGCTTGTCCATGTCGCCCTGTGTCAGCGGCTCAACGGCGATGCTGATAACCGGCTCGGGGAACTTCATCGACTCAAGCACGATGGGGTGCTTCTCGTCGCACAGCGTGTGGCCAGTCTTGATGTCCTTAAAGCCCACGGCAGCTCCAATGTCGCCAGCCTCGATGCGGTCCAGCGGGTTCTGCTTGTTCGAGTGCATCTGCATGATGCGCGAGATACGCTCCTTCTTACCCGTGTTGGCATTGTAGACATACGAGCCCGAATCCAGCGCGCCGCTATACACGCGGAAGAAGCACAGCCGTCCCACGTACGGGTCGGTGGCAATCTTAAACGCCAAAGCCGAGAACGGGGCGTTCACGTCAATCGGACGCGACTCTTCCTTCTCGGTCTTGGGGTTGATGCCGTCCACCTCTTTCATGTCCAGCGGGCTGGGCAGGAATGCCGCCACTGCGTCGAGCAGCGTCTGCACACCCTTGTTCTTAAAGGCGGAACCGCACATCACCGGCACAATCTTCATCGACAGCGTCGCCTTGCGAATCTCGGCAATCACCTCGTCGGCAGTGATGCTGTCGGGGTCGTCGAAGAACTTCATCATCAGCTCCTCATTTTCCTCGGCAACACCCTCTATGAGTTTCTGGCGGTACTCGGCTGCCACCTCCTTCAAATCCTCGGGCATGGGGATTTCCTCAAAACGCTGGCCGTTCGACGACTCGTCCCACACCAACGCCTTGTTCGAAATCAGGTCCACCACACCCTTGTACAGGTCTTCCTGTCCGATGGGAATCTCAATGGGGATAGGGTTGGCACCCAAACGCTCCTTAATCTGGTTGACCACGCCGAAGAAGTCGGCACCCGAACGGTCCATCTTGTTGATAAACGCGATGCGGGGCACGCTGTATTTGTCCGCCTGGCGCCACACGGTCTCCGACTGGGGCTCCACGCCGCCCACGGCGCAAAAGATGGCTATCGCGCCATCCAGCACTCGCAGCGAACGCTCCACCTCCACCGTGAAATCCACGTGACCCGGCGTATCGATAATGTTATACTTATAGCGATTCTCATGCCAGTCCCAATACACAGTGGTGGCAGCAGAAGTGATGGTGATACCCCTCTCCTGTTCCTGCACCATCCAGTCCATGGTGGCCGACCCCTCGTGCGTCTCACCCAGCTTATAGTTCTTGCCGGTGTAGAAGAGGATACGCTCCGTCGTCGTCGTCTTGCCGGCGTCGATGTGGGCCATTATGCCGATATTTCTTGTGTACTTAAGGTCTGACATCTATTTGCTATTAGTATGGAAGCTATCTTTTTAATGTATTCTCTAATATATATTAGAAACGGAAGTGCGAGAAGGCCTTGTTAGCCTCAGCCATACGGTGGATATCCTCCTTACGCTTGAAGGCGGCACCCTCTTCCTTATAAGCGGCCTGAATCTCGGCGGCCAGCTTCAAGGCCATCGTCTTCTCACCACGCTTGCGGCTGAAGCTGATCAGGTTCTTCATGCCGATCGACTGCTTGCGCTCGGGACGAATCTCGGTAGGCACCTGGAAGGTGGCACCACCAATACGGCGGCTCTTCACCTCCACAGAGGGGGTGATGTTGGCCAGAGCCTTCTTCCACACCTCGAGGCCGTCCTCTTTCGTACGGTCGCTCACCACGTCTATTGCCTCGTAGAAAATCTTATAGGCAATGGTCTTCTTACCGCCCAGCATCAAGTTGTTCACAAACTTGGTCACGAGCACGTCATTATATTTGGGATCCGGGAGGATGATACGTTTTCTGGGTTTAGCTTTTCTCATTTCTCTTTTTCGTTAACGAGCCGTTCACGACAGCTCCTAATTCTTAAAACTTAATTCTTAAAACTTACTTAGCAGCTTGTTTCGGACGCTTGGCACCATACTTCGAACGACGCTGGCGACGGCCATCCACTCCGCTGGTGTCCAATGCACCACGGATGATGTGATAACGCACGCCGGGGAGGTCCTTCACACGACCGCCACGAATCATCACGATCGAGTGCTCCTGCAGGTTGTGACCCTCGCCGGGGATATAGGCGTTAACTTCCTTACCATTGGTCAGACGCACACGGGCAACCTTACGCATTGCCGAGTTAGGTTTTTTCGGGGTGGTGGTGTACACACGGGTGCAGACGCCACGACGCTGGGGGCAGCTGTCCAGAGCGGGAGATTTCGACTTATACTCCATCTGCTGACGTCCTTTGCGAACTAATTGTTGAATTGTTGGCATTTGTTGTTTTGTTGTTATGTATTTAATTACTAATATTTTCTAGCATTTTTCGGGGCATTTCTACCCTTTGAAACGGATTGCAAAATTACAACTATTTTTCCGACTGGCAAAGCACCCACCCCGACATCAAATGTTAATTAAATTTAAAATCTTTTGTAGCCACTATAATACAGCGTATTACAAAATGCAATTTTTCTCTAACTAAGGCTTTTCAACTAGGTGTTTTCAACCTTTTTTTCACCCCTCTCCTACCCCTCCGCCAAAAAGTTATCAACAGCTTTTCAACCGCCATCCCATCCCCTCTTATTTCTTCAAATATTGACCACCCAATGAATCCAGTTAAGATAGCACTGACGGCTCCCGCCCCCTCCCCTCTCGAGAGGGGGTACGCCGTAGGCGGGGGGGTAGGCTCTCAGAGGGTGGACGAACTTCCGGTGAATATTTGTCGCAGGCTGGAGTAGGCACCTCCTACTTCACCTCGCACTGTGCAGGCGTGCCGTAATCTGCTTGCCGCTGTGCGTCACTAGTGTCAGCAGGTAGGGTGCCGGGGGCAGATGCGAGAAGTCCAAACTGTACTCCCCTTCGCCTACGGGTGCCAGCGTCACCCGCTCGCGCCGTCCCTGCATGTCGGTCAGGAACGCCTCGCGCAGCCGCTCTGTGCCGTGATAGCGCACCCGCACCCGCTGTCGGAACGGGTTGGGGTACGCCACCAGGCAGCCGATGTCGTCCTGCACCATGACGCGAATCTCCTCCATCTGCTGCGTGTCTTGCGTAGTTACAGGGTGCACATAAGGCCTCAAAAATGCCGTGTCCACATACCGCGCGATAAACGCCGTCGTGCAGGAGGAACCTATCAACGTCGTATCACTAAAGCGTAACTGTGTCCCATCGGCAAGGTTGCCATAAATATATAGACTGCTGTCGTTGAACAATGCCCCCACAATGCTGCGGTAATTCCTATCCACTCCGCTAAGTTCCATATAGAGGATTTCATGTCCGCTATAGTCCCATATCACCATGGCAGACACTTTCTCATAAGCATTCTGAAAATTATAACGGTGCAAACTATTAGCAAACAAGATGTCGCCCCTCATAGAAATACCCGAAGCGAACCGATTGTTCCTGGCTGCATACGGCGGGCCGAAATGCCTCAACTCTTTGGCATGTTCGGCATATCTGTATTCCCAATTGCCCACCACATGCAGGCCACCGTATGCCAATAGGTGTCCGTCGTCTCTATCTAGTCGCATATAGGAGGCACTGTTTGTCAGCCAGCGTGGCAACGTATCCCCATCTAGTAGATAGTATTTGTCGGGGATAATGTCGCTTACAGTTCCTAAAACTAAGGCCATAGGCACAATAATCCCGCTGTCGGTTATGTTGGGACATTCGAATCTAGAAATAGTTTGCTTCCCTGTTTTTGCCCAATCTAACTGTTTTAGATATAGTGGTCTAAGTTGTGAGTCAAACTTGATAAGATAGCCTTTTTCAACGGGCAGACTTGGACATTCAACTGAGTCCCATTGCTGGGATGGTATCATATTTACCGACAAGTACATACCCGCTGCACTATCCACCGGTATCAAAGTGTCGTTCGCAGTATACCCGCATCTAGAAAAAGAGCCAACCACATACAAATTGTTTTCTTCGTCAACTGCAAATTGGTCAACATGATTATCATTACAATTGTAAGCCCGATATGCCTCCCTGGGGTAGCTTGGGTCTGACGGAGGTACATGTATATCGTTGGGATTGAAGTCAACTGGCACGTTCGACGGCTCGAACAGGAACCGTGCCGCCAGCAGGCTGTCGAAATGGGGCGAGAACTTCACCAGCAGGAAGTTCCACGGCCTCGGGCAGCTGTTGGAATGGACGTAGAACGACCGCTCCCCATCTACCATAATGCGCATGGCACCTATCTCGCCTCGCTCCCATGCATAATGTGGGGCTGTATGGGTTATAGGGTCTATCGTTCCAATTGATTCATATGTTCTTGTGAGCATAATAATGTTTCCTTCATGGTCTATAGTCACACTCCCCCCACCAAAAAGATGGGATGCAACTCCGGACCTATAAAAATAAATGGGGTTCCCTGTCGTGTCGTTGTACCCAGCGTTCAGGAAATGCTGCTCCTTGATGCTGCCGTCCTCCAAATTTAAATACAATATTCCCGTACAATTTCCATAACCGACGCTGTCACCTTTGAAAGGAGTCCCTTGCAATAGGGTGTCCCAATAATAGGTATGCTGGCCTGTCCCATCTTGGTCTGGTGAAAAACTAAAACACCCATAAAACACAAGCACACTGTCTCCTTTTAGGAAAAGAGTATTCGCCCCACTATTATGATTCTGCCCTTTGTTTTTCCATAATGCCTTGTGCCAAAGCAGACGTCCGTTAGGAGAAAACTTCATTACACCAGTACATATAGAATTAGGCTGGGAGCCAAAAGGGATAATTGGCAATAGGAATTCCCCGCTCAGCTGGGCATCTGGCATAAAATGCCCCACAACATATACATTCCCTTGCGAATCCGCAACAGCATCGATTATTTGGTTTACAGGTCTACTACTCGCATTGATACTGCATGAGTTATAACTCCTTACCCAGTCGAAATATTGTGCTTTTACCGTTGTTCCTATACTAATAAGGACATATACTACAATTACCTTATATAACGATTTCATGTATTCTTCGAATTAATAAAAGAGGGGGTGGGTCGGATTTCACCCACCCCATAAATGCATGTTACGCTCCCGTCGGGGTTGGTGGTGTAGGAGTCCTCGCCCCACACCTCCCAGGCCATGCCGACTATGGCTGAAGCGGCCAGATTGGTGAAGGCGGTATAGGTGCAGGTCATGCCTTGACATGCTATGAGCTCGCGCTCGTTCATGTCGAGGAACAGGTATTTGTCGCTCAGGACGCATTGCGCCTCGAAGTCGCTGGTGACGGTCACGGCGCAGGGTGCCTGTCCGTGCGTCACCGTGGGCAGCATGCACAGCAACGCGCACAGCGCCCATCCGACTCTTTGACAAAATTTCTGTTTCATTTACTGTGTTTTTAAAGGTTAATAATCTGTGTTTTTTCAGAGGGAAAGGCATACCGACTAGGCGAAAGGAGGGGATGGTTTGAAGTAAGAAGTAAGAACTAAGAAGCAAATGCAATTCCGTTGCAAATATACAACTATTTTTCCGACTGGCAAAGCACCCACCCCGACATCAAATGTTAATTAAATTTAAAATCTTTTGTAGCCACTATAATACAGCGTATTACAAAATGCAATTTTTCTCTAACTAAGGCTTTTCAACGGGGTGTTTTCAGCCCTATTTTCACCCCCCTACCACCCCTCCGTCAAAAAAGTTATCAACAGCTTTTCAACCGCCCACCCTTCCCCTCTTTTTTCAAATATAGCCTCCCCAATGAATACAGTTAAAATAGCACGGACGGCTCCCGCCCGTCCCCTCTTGAGAGGGGTACGCCGATAGGCGGGGGGTATGTATCCGCCTGCGGAGCAGGCACAACTGTAAGGATTCATATTATTTGTGCACACTCCGTGAGCAGGATACATACCCCGTCGCTATCGCGACACCCCTCTAAAGAGGGGACTCGCGGTAGCGGTTTTTAGAAAACGATATTTTTTCAAATATAGACTACCTAATAATACGTTTGTCTACAACATTGTTGCAAAATGTATTGTCCTCTTTAACGAAAGTCCACAGGACTTTCTTAATCTTCTATTACTTCTTCTTTAACTCCCTTTTAATTTTCACTTATCGTTACACCTTATTTTTTAATCGTTACTTAACAGCCAAATTTTCAATATTTTTGCCCATAGTTGTTTGTCGCCTTAGTTTGTTTCCCTCACTATAACAACACTTTAACATTACATCAACGGTATTTCAACACTAAAATAGTGTTGAAATAGTGTCGAAATAGTGTCGAAGTAGTGTTGATGTAAGGGAGCCACGAGGGAACCCTAAGGGAGTCTCGAAGGGGCCATAGGGGTGGCGAAGGGAAAGGGCTGTGGTGGGGGTTATTTCAGGGGCTCGACGTGGAGGGTGATGTGGGTGGTGGGGCCAAAATGGGCTTTCAAGGCCTGCTCAATCTCGCAGGTGCGGGCGTGGGCGGTGCTGAGGGGGAGG
>CAMZFW010000034.1 GCA_947306225.1 uncultured Bacteroidales bacterium | reverse complement strand
AAGAAACAGCTGGCCGAGGATATGGTGGCATTTGTGGAGCCTATCCGCCAGCGCATCATTGAATACCAAGCCGACGATGCCCGCCTGCGCCGTGTGATGGACCAAGGCAAGGAGAAAGCCCACGAGAGCGCCCGGCGCACCCTCGACGAGGTGCGCCGCGTGATAGGATATAGAGATTAACTCAGAGACCTCCGAGAACTCCAAACCCTATGAGACCTCCGAGAATTCAAACAATAATATTATTATGAACACTCAAGTAGTTATTATGGCGGGCGGCATCGGTAGCCGATTCTGGCCGCTGAGCACTCCCGAATACCCCAAGCAGTTCATCGACATTTTGGGCTGCGGACGCACACTGATACAGCTGACCGTGGACCGTTTCAAGGGCATCTGCCCTATGTCGAACTTCTGGGTGGTGACCAACGCCGCATACGTGGACATTGTGCGCCAACAGCTGCCCGACATGCCTGTCGACCACATCCTTGCCGAGCCAGCAGCTCGCAACACCGCACCCTGCATCGCATGGGCGTGCTGGCGCATCAAACAGGCAACACCCGATGCCAATGTGGTGGTGACCCCTGCCGACGCGGTGGTGATGAACCCCGAAGAGTTTCGCCGTGTGATTGCCAACGCCCTCTCGTTCACTGAACAAAACAACGCCATTGTCACCATAGGCATCAAGCCCAACCGTCCAGAGACGGGCTACGGCTATATCAAGTGCGGCGGAAGCGGAGAACCTCCGCAGGTGATAGGAAAGCCTCAAAGCGAGATACAATCGGTCGAAGCATTCAAGGAAAAGCCCAACCTAGAGACCGCCAAGCAGTACCTAACCGATGGCGGCTATCTATGGAACGCAGGCATATTCGTGTGGAACGTCGCCACCATCACTAATGCCATCCGCACCTACAAGCCCAATCTCGCCGATGACATGGAGCGCATGAAAACGGCTGCCGACGTGCAGACCATCTTCCCCCAATGCGAGAAGATATCCATCGACTACGCCGTGATGGAGCCTGCCGCCGCCGAGGGCAAGGTGTACACCCACCCTGCCGACTTCGGCTGGAGCGACTTGGGCAACTGGGCTTCGCTGCATGAGAAACTGACGCTCGACAAGGATGGCAACGGCACCGTGGGCAACATACATCTGTATGAGTGCAGCAACTGCGTAGTACATGCCGAGGATGCCAAGAAGGTGGTGCTGCAAGGTCTGGACGGCTATATCGTCTCCGAGAAGGGCGGACAGATATTGGTGTGCCGTCGCAGTGAAGAGCAGCGCATCAAGGAGTTCTCTCAGAACTAGTGCATTACAACCGAGGATTGATTTTTTTTCATTTCCAATGTAAGATTTTGACCTTTTTTGCGTCTATATATTGCAAAGTTAAACAATCGGTCTTATGAAAAAGAAAAACTCAATCCTCATCATGGCTACCCTGCTTTTTGCAGCTTGCGACCCAGGCTACAATTGCGACTTTGCTATCAATAACCAAACTGAACACGCCGTCACCATCACCTCGTTAGACACTGCGTACCACCACAAAGCAGTCTCTGCTCCAGCACTGACGGACACTGTTGTGCATGTCACTGGCGGATTAGGTTATGCTGAGATACCCGATGTGTCGACGGATATACGCAACGACATCTACGGCGACAGCGTGCAACTGCTTTTCGACGACGGTCGTTGCCTCAAGTTCTATGCCCTCAGCGACACCAACGGTGGTCTCTATTCCTTTGCCGACACCAACCATACCGGCTCGCGCTACGTTTATAAGCCACGTATGAACACTACGACATTCAAGGGGCATGCTGGTTACTGCCGCTATACCCTCAACATCACCGACGACGACTATAACCTGAGCGAATGAGCGACGAGGAGTTCAACGCGCTGCTGTCGCAAAACGAATGGCTGCTGTACCACATCGGCTACACCTTCGCCAAAGGCGATAAGGAAGCCCTGCGCGACCTCTACCAAGAGATGGTGTGCAACCTGTGGAGCAGCCGCGACAAGTATCGCGGCGACTGCTCACCCAAGAACTGGATGTACCGCGTGGCATTGAACACCGCCATATCGCTCTGGCGCAAAGAGGTGAAGCAGCCCCGAGTGGTGCCCCTGCCCGAAGAGATGGAGCAATGGCTGCGCGACGAGCCTGCCGACCCACTGCGCGATGAACTTTACCGTCTCATCGACCTACTGCCCAAAGCCGACCAAGCACTGATATACATGTATATCGACGGTGCCACCGAGGAAGAGATGGCCGAAACACTGGGCATAACCACCTCCGCCGTAGGTGTCCGCATCTACCGCATAAAACAAAAACTGAAGAAATGGAAGACCTTATAGAACAACTACGCGACCATCGCCTCCAGCAGGCAGCACCCCTTGCCGGTGGCACCATACGTTGCACCATGCCGCCCAAGAGCCGCAGCAGCGAATACACCCGCCTGCACACCCGCCTACGGGCAGGCCTTGTGGGCAGTATCGTGCTTATGCTGGCTGTTGCCTGCCTCATGCCCTTGTACATGCATCACACCGGCTATCTGGTGTGCTACATCGTGGTGCAGCTCATCACTGTGGTGCGTGTGCTCATTGCCATACAGATGAACATCCCCTTGCGGCATATCAACCCTTCGCGAGGGGTGGATGAGGTGGCGGCATACGTAGACCGTCTGGAGCTCATACACCAATGGGACCGCCGCTACACCCTCTACATCAAAGTGCCGCTGACCATCTGCGTCGTCGCCCTGTTGCTGCCGCTATTAGGGCTCGACCCATTCGAGGTGAGATGGGTCTTCTGGCTGTGGATGGGCATTACCGCTATGGCGATGGCGGTCAACTTCGTGGTTGCCTACCGCTCATTCCTTAAACTCGAAGACAATATTAAAACCCTTAAACACAACATACCATGAAAATCATAAGAAACCTATTGAAAGGCATCTCCCTGACCGCTGCCATGTTCGTGTTCCAAGCCTGTTATGGCACTGAAAGAGATTGGTACGGCGAAAACAACATGACCTTTCATGTAGTCTCCGCCGAGGATGGCAGCCCCATGCCCCATGTGAAGATACGCTCTCAACTGCAGGTTGGCGACACCAACCAAGAGTGGTATCTGCTCGGTTACACCAACGATGAAGGCATTGCATCGGTATGGGTTGACTATAATTTTAGCGAGAACTCTCAAACCCTCTTCCGTTTCGTTGCCGACAACCCCGATTATGCTGTCAAAGACACCCTGCTCGACAACTACTATCACCACGACATCAAAATAGTCCTCAGCAAAGCCGACCATGCACAATAGCGTCAGCAATATGATGTTCCGACTGTTTCGCGCCAACGAAACAAGAGTCCACGAGCTGAACTACCTCTTCTGGGAGTGCACCACTCGCTGCAATCTCCATTGTCTCCACTGTGGGAGCGACTGCACCGCCGCCACAGCCGACAAGGACATGCCACTAGAGGATTTTCTACACGCATTCGACACCATCCCCAAGAGCGAGCTGCCACGCTACTTCACCGTGGTATTGACCGGTGGCGAGCCCCTGCTGCGCCCCGACCTGAGCGAAATAGGCCATGCCCTTCGTCGCCGTGGTGTAGGCTGGAGCATGGTCACCAACGGCTACCTCTACGACCGCGCCATGCACAGCCGACTGATGGAAGCAGGACTGGGTGCCCTCACCATCAGCCTCGACGGGCTTGAAGAAGAACACGACTGGATGCGAGGACATCGTGGCAGCTACCAACGCACCCTCGACGCTATCGCCATCGCGGCACAGGAGAGACGCATCAACTTCGACGTAGTCACCTGCGTCAACCAGCGCAACCTCCCCCAGCTGCAAGCCATCCACGACCTCCTTGCCTCGCTTGGCGTGCCACAATGGCGCATCTTCACCATCATCCCTATCGGCCGTGCCCGCAACCACCCCGAGCTGCACCTCACCGACTCCCAGTTTGTCCAACTCATGGAATTCATCAAAGCCAAACGCGAAGCCACCACTCAAGCAAACAAGTCCAATCGCGAAGCCACTACTCAAGCATTCAGGCATTCAAACAATCAAGCATTCATGAACGTCACCTTCAGTTGCGAAGGCTATCTAGGCCGTTATGAGCGCAAGGTACGTCAGAATCCCTACTTCTGCCATGCCGGCATCAACATCGCCTCCGTACTCATCGACGGCACCATCTGCGCCTGCCCTAACATCGACCGCACAACCTTCGCCCAAGGCAACATCTACCACGACAACCTGTGGCAGGTTTGGCAGAACGGCTTCCAACCCTTCCGCAACCGCAGCTGGGCCCGCCGTGGAATGTGCAAGGACTGCAAAGCCTTCCGCAACTGCCTAGGCAATGGCATGCACAACTGGCACGGAGACTGCCAAGAAGTCATCAACTGCCACTACCACAAAACCCTCCCTCAAAAGACCCATTAACCCCATTAATTCCATCCCCCCCATGAAACAAGCACCCCTATTCCTCATCCTCACCCTGCTGTTGTTCACCGCCTGCGAACCGCCCGAATACCCCACCCTCGTCTCAGGCACCCTCTACACCGACAGCACCCTCACCACCCCTGTCGCCAACGACACCGTATGGTTCTGCAACATCGACAAGGCATACCTCGGCCACGCCACCACCGACAGCCTTGGCCGCTTCGGATTCTCGTTCTGGAACTTCGATGTCACAAAAACCGAATATGAGAGGCGAAAGAACCTTTACTATAACTTCCTCGCCCTCTATGGACAAGACACCCTGTTCCGAGGCCGCTATCGCGACGAATACAAGAAACTAATCCTCTTCCCCGGCCGCCGTTGGAGAATCACCATGTAACACACCACCGCCATGAAAAAGACACTCCTACTCATATTTATGCCCCTGCTGCTGCTCGGCAACACTCAGGCGCAAGAACCAGACTCTCTGCTTATCGACCAGCCACTGCGCCACCACGCCGTCACCATCGACCCCTTCACCTACTTTGCCGATGCCTGCCTCCTCACCTACGAATATGCCCTCCCCCACCGCGCCTCGCTCGAGGTGGAGCTAGGAGCCCAAGGATTCCACTGGCGACAGTTACAATCTGTCGGAGCCACCACCCGTCCCGGCATAGCCACCACCGTCGGCTATAAATTCTACTTCCCTGCAGGCAAACGCAGCAAAGCAATGGCACGCGCTGGCAGCCTGCCACGTGTCGGCTACTTCGTCAAGCCACGCCTCACCTATGTGCACCAATGGAGCAGCTACGATGTCTACGTGGGCAACAACGGCTGGGACATCGTCACCCAGCGCACCACCCTCCACGAAAACCACCTCTCCCTAGGCATCATCCTCGGTCGCCAATTCATGTCGCGCCACGGCTTCGTCTTCACCCCTTACTTTGGCTACAACATACCCCTCCTACTCAAAGGCCCGTTCCACACCGCCGACAATCTAGGCAGCAGTGCCGTCTACTACGGCCACGCCTCCCTCGGCATCAAAATGGGTTGGGCATTCTAATCCACACAATAAATAATCGTCATCGCCGTTATTATCGGCAATGAAATACACACGACGCAACTTATCCCTCACCCTGCTCGCCGTTCTGCTGCTTGCCTTTTTGGCAGGATGCAGCAGCAAAGGCGTACACATGCCCAAGCACCGCAAACGCCGCAAATGCGACTGTCCTACCTTTGCCGCAGTTCCCGCACCGCAACCCACTTCGCCAACCACCATGTATGTCGCCTGAAGAATACAAGGCCATCCTCGCCAAATACATGCCTGCCCCTGCCGTGGAGCCTGTGTACGACTTCATGGAACAATATCATGTATTCCTCCACATCACCCGCAAGCGTACCTCTAAGCTAGGCGACTACCGCTGGCCGCAACGCGGACACAACTATCAGGAGATTAGCGTCAACGGGGACATGAACCCTTACCAGTTCCTCATGGTGCTGCTGCACGAAATGGCTCACCTCAACACCCATCAGCGTCATGGCAACGACATCCAGCCCCACGGCCACGAATGGCAGGAGCAGTACCGCCAACTGCTGCAGCAATACCTCCCCTGCTTCCCCGACGACATCGCCACGCTGATTGCCCAGTACACTGCCCGCATACCCCTCAGCCGCACCATTGAGAAACAGATTGATGCCCAACTACGCCACTACGACCCCGACTACACCCCCACCGACGACCTCACTCTCAACCAACTCGCTCCCGGCACCGCCTTCCGCATTGTCGACAAACCACAAAAGCTATTCCGTGCACTCGAAAAACGCCGCACCCGTTGGATATGCCTCGGCCTAGACGACAATAGGCAATATCTCGTCAGCGGCACCGCGAGAGTAATAGTTGAGGTATGAGATAAGAAGTATCAGGTGGGTGACGCTCCTAAACAACGCTTAGTCTTTACCTCATAGTTCGTACTTCTCAGAAGTTTTTCCCTTGCAACATCGGCACAAACTTAGCGTCGCCATGGTCTTCCACTCGCCACTGGCTAGGGTCGTCGCCATCCTTGTATACGCGCAGCATCCTTTGTTCGCCCACCCCCACAGGTATCACCATGATGCCGCCCACCTTGAGCACCTGCATCAGCCCATTGGGTATCTCAGGAGCTCCACATGTGACCAATATACGGTCGTAGGTGAAGCCTGCCATTTCGGGCACACCGTTGAAACTGTCACCCAAAAAGCATTTGGCAGAATATTTCAGGCTCGCCAACAGCTCCTTGGTCTTCCTGTAGAGCGCATGTTGTCGCTCCACCGTGTACACCCTAGCACCCATCTCGCACAATATCGCCGTCTGATAGCCGCTGCCGGTTCCCACCTCCAGTACCGTCATCATCGGACGTAACGATAGCAACTGTGTCTGCCATGCCACCGTATAAGGCTTCGAAATAGTCTGCTCACAATCAATCTCTATTGCCCGGTCTATGTCGTAAAGGAAGTTGTCCAACAGCGTGTCGCTGAAGAACCAATGGCGCGGCAGTTTCCCCATTGCCTTCAGCAATGCCATGTCATTGATGCCGCGTTCGCGCAACTGTTCCACCATGCGCCTGCGCCAAGCCTGATATTTTGGAATGTCTGGAGTCATTGTTTATTTGTTAATTCGTAAATCCGAATTCGTTATTTGTCAAATGGACTGACACATTCTCGAATTCACACATTCTTAAACCCTTGTGCCTTTAATTCTATGGTGCTGTTCTGCGGTGTCACCATCACGGCGGGAGTGCCCTCCTCGGTGATGTGCCCGATGATGTGCACCTCCTTGCTCTCCTTCACCTTCTCATAGTCCTTCAGGTCGACGGTAAACAGCAGTTCATAGTCCTCGCCCCCGTTGAGGGCGTTGCTTACGGGCAGCATATTCTGGCTCATTTCCGAGCACACACGTGTGGTCTGGTAATCGATAGGCAGCCTCTCCTCGTACACCTCGCAGCCGCACTTGCTCTGCTTACAGATGTGCAGCAGCTCGCTCGCCAGCCCGTCGCTCACGTCAATCATCGACGTGGGCACAATCTCCTTCTCCGCCAGCCACTGCACGATGTCGGCACGAGGCTCGGGTTTCAGGTAACGTTCCAGCACATAGTCGTAGCTGTCCAAGTCCGGTTGGAAATTGGGGTTCGCCTGATAGGTCACCTTCTCCCGTTCCAGCACCAGCAGACCGCTGTACGCGCTGCCCAGGTCGCCGCTCACACAGATGAGGTCGTGCAACTTCGCACCACTACGATAGGCAATCTTGTCGCTCTCCACCTCTCCGATGGCAGTAACAGAGATGACCATCCCCACGCGGCTCGACGACGTGTCGCCGCCCACCAAGTCCACGTCATACCGCTCGCAGCAGAGCCGTATACCGGCATACAGCTCCTCCAGAGCCTCCACCGAAAAGCGGTTGCTCACCGCCACACTCACCAGCACCTGCCGCGGTGTCGCATTCATGGCGCACACATTGCTCAGACTGATGGCTATCGCCTTATAGCCCAAGTGACGCAGCGGTGTATAGGTCATGTCGAAATGGATACCTTCCACCATCATGTCGGTCGTCACCACCGTCTTCTTCTTGCCCGTTCCCAGCACCGCACAATCGTCGCCCACACCCTTCACCGTGCTCTTGTTCACACGCCCAAAACCATCGGTAAGGCGTTCTATCAATGCAAATTCTCCCAAGGTCTCCAACTCGGTACGACCCTCTTGATACTCCAAATGCTCCATTGTTAATAATATTAAAATTGTTGCAAAAGTACACAATTTTTTCCACACAACTGACGTTATCCAAAAAATATTATGAATAACAGATTGTGAATACACGAAAATAATAGACTAACTTAATAATTCTCATTATGAAAAAGACATTTTTCACCATCATGACACTTGCCGCCCTCCTCATGTGCGGCTGTGAAAAAGACCCCAACGACCCTTCGGGCAACGGTAACAACACCCCCGACGAACCCGTCATCGACATCACCCCCTATCTGGGCAAATACCTGATGACCCGCCACACCGAACTCACCATCACCGCATTGAACATGTTCACCTTCCCCCTCGACCGCGACCTCAACGTTGAAACCGTGACCATCAAGACCGACCCACAGGTCGAACACGGCATCATCATGACCAGCAACGACGGCCTGTATCTTCGTGGCGTAGTCGACACCGCCGGCCTACACCTGCAGAACGACACCATCACCCTCAACGTCGACACCACCTACAACGACTTCCCCGTCAAATTCTCCGTCAGCGTCAGCATGACACACCCCGTCATCCAGCCTCCTATCGATGGCAAGATGGAATGGGTCAGCGTAGCCGAAGGCACTGCCTCCACCACAGTACTAGGCATACCCGTCACCGCCACCATCACTGGCAACATGCGCTACAGAACCATTTTTAGCAACTGATTTTCAGTTCTATCCATGCTATCAGGGTGCCCCACATCATCGGGCACCCTTTTTTCATTCCGCCACCATCCCCTACCCCTCCCAACACCTCCGACAATACCTCGAAGAGTCCTCGTTCCTTTTGCACTTATTCTATAGTTATACCTTATTTATACTTTATTTATACCTTATTTATACTATTCTAGAATAGTATAAATAAGGTATAAATAAAGTATAAATAAGGTATAACTATAGAATATATGCTAGAGCGAGGGGGGAGGCAAGCGGTGGGTACGGGCAATAAAAAAGCAGGTCGTTTGACCTGCTTTCTTGGGTGGGAGGTGGGGCTCGAACCCACGACCTCCAGATCCACAATCTGGCGCTCTAACCAGCTGAACTACGCCCACCGTGCTGATTCGAAAATCGGCTGCAAAATTACTAACTTTTTCCGACATAGCAAAAATAATTTCAAAAAAAAATGTATCTTTGCAATATGATATCTAAGACAAAACTGAAGGAACTGGCTGTGTATAAGCAGCAAAAGGTATGTGATGAGCAGTCTGTATTTGTTGTGGAAGGGGTGAAAATGTGCGACGAGGCACTGGCTGCAAAATGGCCTGTTAGAGTGGTTTGCGCAACAAATTGGTGGCTTTTGCAGCACACAAACCTACCGTCAGATGCGGAAGTGTTTGAGGTTGACGATGCTGCACTCGAACGGCTTAGCAGCCTTCGCACGCCCAACGAGGTGTGGATGCTACTCCAACGTCCTACTGCACAATTGCCAAGTAATACGGGATTGGTGCTGGCCATCGACCACCTGCAGGACCCGGGCAATCTGGGAACTATCATCCGCACTGCCGACTGGTTCGGTGTGCGACATATAGTCTGCTCAGAGGGCACAGTGTCGTGCTTCAACCCCAAGGTGGTGCAGGCCACAATGGGAGGAGTGTTCCGCACAAAGGTTGTCTACACCTCGCTGCCCGACTATCTGCACAGTTGCGGCAAGCCGGTGTACGGGGCCATGCTCGACGGAGAGGACATCTGGGGCGAAAGCCAACCCTTACGGATGCCCGTCGGTGGGGCGGTGCTGGTGATTGGCAACGAGTCGCGCGGCATCACGCCCGAGGTGCAGCAGTGTGTCACTCACCGCGTTGCAATTCCCAATTTGGGCGGTACTGCCGAATCGCTCAACGCCTCCGTGGCGTGCGCCATACTCCTAGCCGAGATGCTAAAAGTGAGAAGTGAAAATTGAAAATTGAAAGGTGAAATCTTGCAAAGGTGATAATAATTTCAATTTTCAATTTTCACCTTTCAATTCCCTTGGTGTGATACATGCCGAAGATACCACGGCGGAGGGTGAGGCTGACGGTGTCGCCTAGGCGGAGAGTGCCGTCGCCCTGCATGCGGAAGTAGATGGTGCCTTTGACGGGGGCGGTGACGTCGATGTAGTAGCTGTTAGAGCCTTTGTTCTCAATATGCCGAGTGACTACGCCTTGCCCCACGACGGGGTCGGCGGCGGGGATGAGGCGGTTGGTGGAAAAAACGGCGACCATCAGCAGCCCCGTCACAATGGCTGTGGCGATGGTGCTATAGACGAAACGACCCCAGAAGTTCCATTTTTTGAACGTCACGTTGAGCAGGGCGAGAATGAGGCCAACGGCGGCGAAGCAGATGAACGGCGCAAGGGCGGGGATGGAGAGGGGGAGCACGGTTTCGGAAAAATCCCACGCACCCAATATGGCGATGATGATGAGGGCGAAGAAGGCGACAAGGGAAAGGATCGATACGAGGCCCACTATCCACTCGGAGTCACTTTCCCACATCTTCTCGTATAGGCGGCGGAGGCGTTTGAACGGGCGTCGTTCGCCCACGGCGATGCGGCAGAGAGGCTGCAGCTGGAGTTTGGGACGGGGGTGGTAGTCGCCCGTGCCGGCTGGCTCGGCCATCACGAATTCCTCGCCGCTTTCCTCGTCGGTGTAGAGGATGAATTCGTAGCCAGTGCCGTCGGGGTCGGTGATAGTCAGTTCGTCGGGCGAGGGGCGGTCAAAGCCGATGCAGAGCATCTGGTGGGCGGGGAGGCCGTTCATGGTGTCGCCGGGGAGCTGGAGCCACGCCTGCGCGGTGATGCCGCTGTGGTCGGCGATGGCGGCCTTGAGGTGGAGGCAGAGGTCTGAGAAGTCCCACCCTTCGCACAGGCGGCTGGGACGCACGGCAAAGGTGTCGCCACGGCGGGTGGCGAAGAGCCCGAGCGAGGTGATAGAGGATTCGGGGTCGAGCTGCTGCGCCACTTGTTTTAAGAGCTGCTCGACTTCGGCCTGTCCGGTTCCCTGTATCAAGATTAGTTCTTTCATTTTACCAACTTACTTTCTTCTTATCGTATGTAGCACAACAGCACCCTTTTGTTACAACCCGAACCAAAAAGTGCAAAAGCCAAATATTCTAGTGCGCTATATAACGCGAGAAGAGGGGTATTATTGCTTTACAGAAAAGACAAAGGTACAATTGGGGTGACGTACAATAAAATCAAGGATTGTACGTTTTATCACAAATGAAATGAAACAACAGATTGCATTGGTGCATAATACTATTTTTTCAAATGGAAATATTGTCGTATCTTTGCACATTAATTTATAGCGAAAATAATGAATAAAATCATATCGCGATGGCTACAAACAGAAATAACCCGATTGCTGAGGTGTTCGGATTTCCAATAGAAAACGTATCTACAAAGGCGAAATATTACCGGGATAATCGGCTGTGTCCATTCCATAATCGTTATCCTAATTGCACCAAAGACAAGGCTGACGATCCTCTTGGCGTGTGCAGTGTTAATCATGGAGATGATAAAGTCATAACCTGTCCATCGCGATTCCGCGAGGATTGGATGATTTTGAAAAACGCCGCTGAATTTGTTTGGCCAAAAGGAATAAAATGGACAACCTTGCCTGAAATCAAACTGAACGACGCTAATGGGCTGTCGGCAGGTAATATTGACTATGTCATAGTACAATATGACAGCAAAGGACGCATTATAGACTTCGCATCGCTCGAAGTGCAGGGCGTTTATATCAGTGGCAACCTACGCAATCCATTCCAAAAGTACATGGAGTTTCCGAATGCAGATTTCCATTGGGACGGTCGAAACTATCCTCATCCCGACTATCTTTCATCGTCTAGGAAGAGATTGATTCCTCAAATGCTATACAAAGGAGGCATTTTCAAAGCGTGGAATAAAAAGCAGTGTGTTGCAATCCAGAAATCATTCTTCGACACATTGCCAGAATTGCCGCAAACTACAAAGAATAAAGCTGACATTGCATGGTTTTTGTACGACTTGTCATATAGCGAAACCGACAAGCAATACCACATTGTCCTTGTAGACACGGTGTACACGGAGTTTCAACCCGCACTACAAAAAGTCATCTTCACCAATCCTGGCAATGTGGATGATTTTGTCTCTGTACTGCAAGGAAAACTTGATGGAAAAATGACCAACATACCTGACACCCATTCCGTATTCGAACTATTATGAACACCTCTGTACCAATACAATTAAGTCTATTCCCAGACATACCAATGCCTGCCTCTACCCAGAGGTCGCATGTAATCAATGTCTCGTCTGTTCCACAGAGAAGCCCATTCCGCTACCCTGGAGGTAAGACATGGTTAGTGCCAGTGGCTAGGAAATGGTTTAAGCAGGCGCAAAATGATTCTGTACTGATTGAACCTTTTGCAGGCGGGGGTATTATCAGTTTGACGGCCATTGCCGAATCGTATTTTGGCCAAGCAACAATGGTGGAACTAGACGATGATATGGCTGCAGCATGGGAAACAATATTTTCGGAAGATGATTGCGACTGGCTCGTTGACCGAGTAAGAACTTTTGAGGTTACAGCAGACAACATTAATCTCTCAATAAAACTTGCAGAAAAAGGAAAAAAGGAAAGAGGTTTTGCTACAATAGTGCGCAACCGTACCAATCATGGAGGAATACTTGCAAAAGGATCAGGGTTAATCAAGTCGGGTGAAGCGGGCAGAGGCTTGGCATCACGATGGTATCCTGCAACATTGGCAAAACGTATTAGCGAGGCGAATGCTTTACGAGAGAACATTTCGTTTGTGCATGGCAATGCTTTTGATGTAATGGAGAAGCATGTAGAAGATAAAAAGACGTTCTTTTTCATAGACCCACCATACACTGTGGCTGGGAAACGTTTATATAATCACTATGACGTTGACCACTACCATATTTTTGAACTTGCGAGTCAAATGCAAGGGCGTTTTTTATTAACATATGACAACACGGATGAGGTACGAAACTTGGCTGATTGTTTTGGTTTGCCATATCAAACTATTCCAATGCAAACCACACATCTAATTACGAAAGAAGAATTGCTCATTTCCGATAACTTTGATTGGTTGTAACAAAAAAAATGTGAATATAGCAAGGCCACTGCCACACACCACTGCCTCGCAACAGACAAGACGTTTCCACGCCCCACTCTCAAGCATACACAAAAACAAGCCAATACGGAACCATTGATTGAATACAAACGATAGGCACAGACTGACTGACCATGAATATAAAGAAAGCTCACAAGGTTTCAAAAGCGAAGAGGATGATGCTGATATGCGCAATGATTGTTGTAGTCGGTTTCGTAGGGTGCAGCGTCGGGAAAACATCATCTGCAAATCAGAAATTGCCCAAGAAGGCCGTTGCATATATCAAGAAACTTGGGCTGAAGGATGATGTTGCATCCTATTCGTATGGCGAAACTAGACGTGGGTGCCCTACACTTTATTCCATGGGATTCGATGAACCCGACATAGGCTGGTTTTGTGAGACTAAAGACAGTACTCTAATATGCTTCTCCCCTCAAGGTGAATGGGTATATACTGTCGTCATGTCCCCTGAAAGCGACCTTGACGAAAAGTACCTTTCAGAGGTAGACCACCTCAAAACAGTATTGTCAATATGCAGAAACATTGAGAGCAAAGATATCCATATAGTCGGGGTATCCAAGGAAAAGAACCTGTGGATAATTGCAGCATACAAGACCCATGACAGCTATCAGGGTCCGCCAACATATCACTATTTTTATAATGGGTATTATAAGCATAGTTTGATTATAATATGAATCAGGACATAGCATGAGGAAGATAACGATTTTAACGGCAGTGTTCAGCTTTTTCGCAACAAGGTGGATTGTACAAGGGGAAACAATAATAAAGTGACTGCAGCGTTTATGTAGACATGTTGCTAATATATCTCTTGATAGTGAATGTGCTGACGTTCATTGTATACGGCGTGGACAAGTGGAAGGCGCATCGCGGACGCTGGCGTGTGCCCGAGGCCATGTTGCTGGGGTTGGCGGCATTGGGCGGCAGCGTGGGCGCATGGCTGGCGATGCAGAAATTCCACCACAAGACCCAAAAGAAGAAGTTCCGCTACGGAGTGCCGCTACTATTTGTGTTGCAGGTGGCAGCGGTGGTGTTGCTTGTGAATATGCTGATACGGCATTAGTATTGCCAATTTATCGAAGTTTTGTATCTTTGTAAAGCGGTACTATTGATAAAATATAGTGCAATAAGGTGATTCTTAAAGCAATAGCAGCTAAATTGAGGTGAATAGATGGAAAAAGTTCAGATATTTCAAGACAAGAAGGTACGCACCCATTGGGACGCGGAAAAGGAGGAATGGTACTTTTCGGTGGTGGATGTTGTCGGGGTGCTGACGGATTCTATCAACCCGACTGATTACCTGAAGAAGATGCGCAAGCGTGACCCAGAACTTGCAGCGTTCATGGGGACAAATTGTCCCCAGGTAGAAATGATGACAGAAACAGGCAAAAGGCGAAAGACACTTGCTGCTGACAGCAAGGCGGTATTCCGTATCATACAATCTATTCCATCGCCTAAGGCAGAGCCGTTCAAGCAGTGGTTGGCACAGGTGGGAGCCGAGCGGCTGGACGAGATTGCCGACCCAGAGAAGGCCATAGTTCGTGGTGCCGATTTCTACCGAGCCAAGGGCTACAGCGAGGGATGGATTAACCAACGGTTGCAATCAATAGAGATGCGCAAGGAGCTGACCGATGAGTGGAAAGCCCGTGGTATTGACCAAGAGCGAGATTACGCTATATTGACAAATGAAATGACTCGTGCATGGAGCGGCCTCACGGTGCGTGATTACAAAGAGGTAAAAGGACTAAAGAAAGAGAATCTGAGAGATAATATGACTAACCTTGAGTTGGTGCTCAATATGTTGGCAGAAGTTACCACTACCGCTATTTCACGCAGCCGCCAACCAGAGTCGTTTGCAGAAAGTAGAAGTATAGCCATTGAGGGCGGCAATGTGGCAGGCACCGCCCGCCGCGAGATAGAGCAGCGTACAGGCGAACCCGTTGTCAGCCCCCTCAACGCTACAGACAAACTTGCTCTTGATACAAACATCGAAGATGTGAAACAAATAGAATCAAACGAAAGTGCAGGAAGAAGAGAGGAATAGAAACTATTGAGAATTGCAATAAGAACAACTATGACAAAGATGTACAATAGGATAATGCTTGGAAAGGCTGGAAAATATGCTGACCAATGTCGCAATGAAGGATTTATTGGAGTAGACTTTCTTCCTGATATTGATCTTTCTATGCGTCTGTCAGATGTATGGCAGGAGTTTAATAAAGTCCATATCCCAATTTGGATGAAATACCACCCTGACAGAAGCAAAATAGCCGCAGGACTTGCTTGTGGAAATTTATGGACGGTATGTAAAGGATTACAGATTGATGATATAGTATTATCTTCTAATGGTAGAGGTGAGTACTATGTTGGAAAGATTACTGGCAATTATTACTTTGTACAAGGAGAAATCCTGCCTCATCGTCGTAAGGTGGAATGGTTCGATGTTCTGATTGAACGAGTAGCTATGTCTGAGTCGCTGCGACATGCAACAGGGGCTATTGGCACTTGCTGTGATATTACTCAATATGCGCAGGAAATAGACGACTTTATCAACAAGACCACACCTCCTAGAGTCATTGTTGATTCTCCCGATGTTGAAGATGCGTCAGAGTTTGCTCTTGAGAAGCATTTAGAGGACTTCTTAGTTCGAAATTGGAAGAAAACTGAACTGGGGAAGAAATACGATATATTTGAAGAGAATGGAGAACTAGTAGGACAACAATATCAAACTGATACAGGTACTATAGATATACTTGCCGTTAGCAAAAACAGGAAAGAAGTGCTTGTTATTGAATTAAAGAGAGGGCGTACATCAGATGTTGTTGTCGGACAAATACAGCGTTATATGGGATATGTAAAAGAAGAACTATTGGAGCAAGGCCAAACAGTGAGAGGTATGATTATTGGACTTGAGGCTGATAACAGACTTCGTAGGGCTTTGTCGGTATGTCAGAATATTGACTTCTATCGTTATCAAATAGATTTTAAACTAATAAAAGACTGATAATGGATTACGACGAGATTATAGAAAAAGTGTTGCCCGTTACTGGCAATATAGAGGATGCAATGTCCTCCTTTATATCAGAAAGTGAAGATTTTGACATAAAGGAGGTAAAAAGAGCACGTAAGCATATTGAAAAGGCTCTTGAAATACTAAGTGAATATAATTTTAATCATATTCCAGTATTATATGGTCCACCCGAAATATTCTTTTCAGAGAAAGACGAGGCCGAAGAACAATTAAGAGAAGAAGTAATGTGGAAGGTAATAAACAAAAAGCTATTGGCAACGCAGTGGAAAGAAATTGTAAAACAAATACTTTATGAAGTACCCGAAAGTCGTGCAACAATAGAACGACTAATTGGTGAATAATTAACCCTAAATATTGGAATGGAAGAACTGAAGAAGAAAGGTAAAATTTGAAAGGGCGAATGAAAGGGCAGATAGAAAGGTAGAAATAAACGTATTATTCATACTAATATTACTGAATAATAGTATCTTAAAAGGGCTAATAAAAGGGCAGATAGAAATGAATATTCTTGTGACAGCTTAAACGAATGAAGAACGAATACCCATTCGTGGTTATCTTGGGCGTAACGCTGTAAAAAGCCGCCGATAGGGTAAAGATGATAATACAGGTGGAGATATGGATCAAAACAGACATAGACTGACTCGTTGGCTGATTGCAGTGGCGGCAATCGTGGTGGCGGTTGTGCTACTTTTGTCGCGGACGGGAGTAGGGGAAAGTGTGAAGCGGGAGAGTGCACGGTTGTTTGATTATGAGTATATTCCTAATCAGCAGGTGGATATTGACAAGTGCGAGGCGGCGGGGATGACGGATTCGATTTACAAAGACTTTAGGAAGAAATATAGGTTTCATTACCAAACCGTAGGGATGGCATCGTTTGGCGATAGCAGCCGCATAATTTTGTTGAGCGACCTGCCGCCTCATTTTGAGACAGATTCAGTGGCCTCTATCTTTGCCCAGTTCACACACAAGACGGAGATGCGCAAGCATCCCATAGGCTACGACGGATATACGACAGATGTGCTTATTCTACTTGGCAACGCCACACAGGAGAACTGCGACAGGCTGATACGACGGCTGAACAAGGAACTGTTCTACAGCGAATACAAGCCCACGGTGATGACGTTGCCTGCAGAGGAGAAACGACAGTATTTCGCTAAGGAGAACATTGACTACCAGATAACGCTCAACGAGTTCAACACATGGTTTATGGAGGATGGCGAGGGGTTTATCGACCTTGACGACACCAGCAAGGTAATGACCGTCAGCGACCTCTTTGCAGCGCAGGCTCGGGGTGTCTATTTCAGCCAAGAGCCAGGCTTTGTGGCTTGGGCGGTGGCGAAGAATGAGGACATTGCCGCACAGGTGGGCGACATACGTCAGTTCACCTTGGATGCCGATCTGATACTAGGGGCTTTGGCGGACAGCAGTACGCTGGTAATCATTGGGCGAGAACGACAGTCGCCACTGAATGAGCTGCCCCCGTTGCAGATAGAGAGCGTCTTGTTGCTGGCTTCAACCACCGAGAAGGAGCTGTCGCAGAGTTTGGACATCAACGACCTGATGGCCGGCAAGATGAACAACGGGCGTGACTGGTGCCCGACCTACCTGAGCAAGGAGCTGGAGAATACCGAGTTTGGCGACCTGATGACTATCACCGACGTGCTGCTGAAGGATTGGTCGGAACGCGGCACCATACAGGAGGGCTACTACCGCTATCCCGAGCCAGGCTACTACCCCTTCGACAAACCGTTGTTCAAGAAGTTGGGACTGAACGAGCTAGTGTACAATTGGAACACCGCCGGAGCGATGTACGCAATTGATTGCGAGAAAAATGACACCTCCAACACTCACACATTAACACATTCAAGCAATAACACATTCAAATACATCATCTACACCTTAGGGCGCACGGGCTCGCTGCCGGTGAGCTACTTCAACTCGCAGGAGCGAAGCCAGTCGATAGGCTACCGCTACGAGAGTCAGGCCTACCACTATTTCGCCACCCTCGGCAATACTGATTTAGCGCGTGTGGTGCAATACACGGCACTGTACCAGTTGTTTATCGACAACAACATCAGCTATTCGGGCAACACCTACCCCTCGTTCCCAAAGAACAAACCGTTCTTGCTGTACAAGCCGACGATGGAGTTGCTTGATAAGATTCGTCAGCTGAACAGCGACGAGATTGCCTTGTTGGCCGACAGCCTGTCGCAACGCAGTTTCAGACACTTTCAGAAAGAGCAAATCGATAAGCAACTGCGGGAGAACGAGCAGAAACACAATGTTTCGTACAATGAGGAGCATATCGATGCCATCTATCGGAATGTAAATCGTGACACCAAGGCAGGTATCGGTAAAAGCATACAAGAGGTGAAGGATATGCTGAACGGCCTCAGCGAGGAGCAGTACAAACAGTTGGCGCGATACCTCTCCTACCCTCGCGGTGTGAAAATACGCGACCGCGAGAGCTACAACACCATGCTGCGCGGACGGAGGGTCAACCAGCTGATGCGCGAAGTGGGCAAGAATAATTTAGACCTGATGGGGATGGACTTGAAGGATGTGAAGAACTGGTTTGCTGCCAATTTGAAAGGCAATGCGGGACGGTATATGAAAACCTCGTCGCTCATCATCACCTATGCCGACCTGCTGACCACCGGCGGGCACAACCTATCGTCGAAAATCAGCAGGGTCAATTCGATGACCAACTACAAACGCAGCCGTGGCAACTACACCCCGACAGAATATGAGAGGCCTGCCGTGACAGAGCCTGTAGTTTCAGAAAACAGACCCACGGCACCCACTAGTACCACCCCGAGCACCACCAGACCCTCTAGCGCAGCAAGGCCTGCCAAAAAGAAGTCTGCAAGCACAACCACTCCAGTTAAAAGTAAACCAGCCAATAGCAGAGCATCCAATACCCGACCTCGTAGCGCAGTCATCTCCACAGCTCCCCGCCGGACTAGAGGATTGTAAAGTGAGCGATTTATTTTTTCATATCACAAGAAATGTGTATCTTTGCAGCGTTGAAAAGGAAAATGATGTGTGGCTGTGGATAATTGTAAATATGTAAATGTGTGAATCTTTGACTGAAATATTAGCAAATTAACATGTTCTAGTAAATGGTTAAACTTAATATTAAACCACCCAAAGTCTATTTCAACTCCAGAGGTGGCGGATTCTGGAAGCAAATAGGAATGATTGTTATTGGTACCACCATCTCGCTGGCGTTCACCCTCATTGCAGCCCAATTGACGGAAAACCATCAACGTGCCAAAGACCGTCGCCTGTCGGCGATGATGGTGATGAGCAATATCGAGTTATTTGCCCGTAACTTGGATGAAATAGCAGATTATATGGCACCTAACGACAGCGCGGCCGCATGGCTGCTCAACAAGGACATCGAAGAGCTGGAGCTGCTGCCCGAAGAAGTGTTAGACAACCTGTTGGATAAATCTATTAACATATTATACCTGACCTACGACAAGTCGGCTGAGAATATCTTTTCTAACAACATGGAGACATGGAAGAATATGGGTAATGTGCAGTTTATTGACTGTGTGGGACAGTGCTTCTCGGCGATGAACAAGGTAGAAGAGAGATGGAACAACTGGGTGGTCGAGACCGAGGGCATCATGCTAGACATCAAGGGCCATCCAGAGAATTACGAGGGCAGTACCATAGCCATGAAAAGCCTCCGTTCTGAGAAAATGCGTCATACATTGAAAGGCATCCACTATTGGCGTTCTTGGCTCTATTATATGGCGGCCACCATGCGCTACCACAATCAGAGCAACATGGAGGCCATCGG
>CAMZFW010000033.1 GCA_947306225.1 uncultured Bacteroidales bacterium | reverse complement strand
CAACATGGTGTTCCGCTGCGACATGACCTCCGCCATGGACCCCGCCAAGCCCTTCCTCTCCAACGTCTACGTCCGCGTCATCAACACCAAGCCCCTCGTCGCCATCGACTCTGTCAAGAACTGCGACAGCCAGCTGAAACTCTCCGACGTGAGCTACGTGCCCAACGTGGTCGAAGGCTGCGACACTAACCTTACCCAATGGTGGTTCTACTCCGGCTCCGACACCAACACTGTCGTCGTCAACACCCAGATCGGCGGCACCGCCATTCACCAGTACGACTCCTCGGCCCTCTACGCCGTGAAGATGCGCTCCTTCAACACCGAAGACCACACCTGTTTCAGCGACAAGACTTACAGAATCTTCGCTCTCGGACGGCCTAAGCCCAAGCTGGACCTCTCCGCCCGCGAGGTCTGCGTCGCCGAGACCGTGATGATGCTGGACAGCACCTACAACAGCAGACGCCGCGACTGGGTATACGACCGCGACGGCGACGGCGACATGGACACCGTACTCAACGGCCCGCAACGGTTCCAGCACATTTTCACCGACTACAAGAATCCCCTGGAAATGATTACATATAACGGGCTGTTCACCCACAGCGACTCCAGCATCTACGACACCATCTGGTGCACCAGCAGCGCCTTCGACACCATCGAGGTCTTCCAGCACCCCGAGCTGCTCGTCACGGGCGACACCGTCGTCTGCAACGGACAGCAGACCGACATCACCGTCTCCACCGAGACCGAGGGATGCTCCTACCGCTGGTATCTCGACACCCTCCCAACCTCCACCCAGATTGCCGAGGGACAGACTCTGCGCGTGATGCCCTACGACGACACCTGCAAGTACTACGTCAAGGTCATCAGCCGGAAGCAGTGCGTGGCGTGGGACAGCGTCAACGCCTACCGCGTCAACCCAAGGCTCTCCATCTCGCGACACGACATGTGCGAGGGCGACCAGGTGTCGCTGCATGCCGAGGCCGCCTACAGCTACTCCTGGACCGCCGAACCTCCGGATTCCACCCTCGACGTGCTCCTTGAAGACAACGGCCACGGCCCGGCCGACATCACCGTCACACCCTCCCAGACCACCACGTACACCCTCATCGGTCACGGCACCAACGAGTGCAACGCCAGCCCGCTCACTGAGACCATCACCGTGCACCCCGTGCCCGTCGCCACCGTCGACTACTACCCGGACTTCGTAGACTCCGACAACCCAGTCGTCACACTCACTGACGCCTCCCCCTACAGCGTGAGACGCGTGTGGTACTTCAACGAGGGCGTGGCCACGGAGACAACCTCCCCCTGCACGCACAACTTCGGCGAGGTGTCCTCCGACTCGGTCGACGTGACCCTGGTGGCCTACAACGACCTGGAATGCTCCGACACCCTCGTGTTCCGCCTCCCCGTCACCCAGTTCACCTTCTTCGCCCCCAACGTGTTCACCCCAGAACGCCCCGACAACAGCACCTTCCAAATCTATACCGCCAACGAGCAGGAGAACTTCTCCGTATACATCTACGACCGCATGGGACGGCAGGTGTACACCTCCAACGACCTGCACTTCAAGTGGGACGGCAACACCGACGAGGGCCTCAAGTGCCCGCAGGGCACCTACGCGTACGTCATCACGTACCGCCGCCCAGGCACCGAGGACATTGTTACTCAGAAAGGCAGCATCACCCTGCTAAGATAACAACCATATAGAATTTTAGAATAATTTGACAACCATGAAAAAGCTAATTGTTCTCATATTAGGAGTGATTCTGTGCGCGACACTATATGCCCAGAATTCACCCTGCCCGGGACTGAAAAATCCTAATTCGTTCACCTCCGGTTCGATGTCCGGGTCATTCATAGGATACTATTCGGGACAGACAGGCAACAAGCCTAGTTCCGCCTCAGCCGGTGCTGTTGCACCTGATGCCATGACGGGGGCAACCGGTGTAAATATGACCAGTGCCATCATCAATGCTGCAGAGCTTTCCACCATCACTGGCAACGGAGGAACCTCCTACTGCGGAAGCTCGCTAAACCCGACCAACCGTTTCCGCATCATGTCAAGTACCGAAGGTCCCGGCACTGGTACACAGTTGGGCAAAGACCCCTTGGTCAACTATGCCCTGCCCTACTGCCCTACCGACTTTGACCCGACTATCAACAAATCTATCCGCATTGGCAACTGTGGCACCAACTACGAAGCGGAAGCGTTGTACTACACAATGAATGTCCGCGTACAAAATGCCCTTATGTTCATCTACTACTCCATCGTGGTGCAATCCCCCAACCACGGCATATTGTACGACCCCGCCTTCGTCATCCGTGTCGCAAAAAAGAACAGCAGCAACCAATGGGTACAGATTACTGACACGCTGTGTTACGCTATCACCAGTTCGGGTGTTACCAACGGAGTGAACAGTTGGCACAGCTACAGTAGTAGCAGCGGTGGCGGTAGTGGTTTCTACCGCGACTGGAACAAGGTCGCCATCAACCTGATGGACTATCTGTATGAGCAGGTGCGTGTGGAAATATACATGGGTGACTGTGGCTATGGCGGACACTACGGCTACTGCTATGTGGCCGGCGACTGCCAGGAGATGTCCATCAAGACCTCAGGCTGCCCCGCAGGCGAAACCACCACAGTCCAGACCCTCAAGGCACCGAAAGGACTGACTAACTACGCATGGTACCGCACCAACGTCGACGGACAGTACATCGGCAACATCAGCAACATCGGGTCCGACGTGCAGTGGACCGCGCTGAGCAACGGACCCAGCGACAGCATATACGACTGCCAGGTTGAAGACTTCAGGGTCACGCAGGGCGACGAGACAGACTACCTCACCAACAACATGGTGTTCCGCTGCGACATGACCTCCGCCATGGACCCCGCCAAGCCCTTCCTCTCCAACGTCTACGTCCGCGTCATCAACACCAAGCCCCTCGTCGCCATCGACTCTGTCAAGAACTGCGACAGCCAGCTGAAACTCTCCGACGTGAGCTACGTGCCCAACGTGGTCGAAGGCTGCGACACTAACCTTACCCAATGGTGGTTCTACTCCGGCTCCGACACCAACACTGTCGTCGTCAACACCCAGATCGGCGGCACCGCCATTCACCAGTACGACTCCTCGGCCCTCTACGCCGTGAAGATGCGCTCCTTCAACACCGAAGACCACACCTGTTTCAGCGACAAGACTTACAGAATCTTCGCTCTCGGACGGCCTAAGCCCAAGCTGGACCTCTCCGCCCGCGAGGTCTGCGTCGCCGAGACCGTGATGATGCTGGACAGCACCTACAACAGCAGACGCCGCGACTGGGTATACGACCGCGACGGCGACGGCGACATGGACACCGTACTCAACGGCCCGCAACGGTTCCAGCACATTTTCACCGACTACAAGAATCCCCTGGAAATGATTACATATAACGGGCTGTTCACCCACAGCGACTCCAGCATCTACGACACCATCTGGTGCACCAGCAGCGCCTTCGACACCATCGAGGTCTTCCAGCACCCCGAGCTGCTCGTCACGGGCGACACCGTCGTCTGCAACGGACAGCAGACCGACATCACCGTCTCCACCGAGACCGAGGGATGCTCCTACCGCTGGTATCTCGACACCCTCCCAACCTCCACCCAGATTGCCGAGGGACAGACTCTGCGCGTGATGCCCTACGACGACACCTGCAAGTACTACGTCAAGGTCATCAGCCGGAAGCAGTGCGTGGCGTGGGACAGCGTCAACGCCTACCGCGTCAACCCAAGGCTCTCCATCTCGCGACACGACATGTGCGAGGGCGACCAGGTGTCGCTGCATGCCGAGGCCGCCTACAGCTACTCCTGGACCGCCGAACCTCCGGATTCCACCCTCGACGTGCTCCTTGAAGACAACGGCCACGGCCCGGCCGACATCACCGTCACACCCTCCCAGACCACCACGTACACCCTCATCGGTCACGGCACCAACGAGTGCAACGCCAGCCCGCTCACTGAGACCATCACCGTGCACCCCGTGCCCGTCGCCACCGTCGACTACTACCCGGACTTCGTAGACTCCGACAACCCAGTCGTCACACTCACTGACGCCTCCCCCTACAGCGTGAGACGCGTGTGGTACTTCAACGAGGGCGTGGCCACGGAGACAACCTCCCCCTGCACGCACAACTTCGGCGAGGTGTCCTCCGACTCGGTCGACGTGACCCTGGTGGCCTACAACGACCTGGAATGCTCCGACACCCTCGTGTTCCGCCTCCCCGTCACCCAGTTCACCTTCTTCGCCCCCAACGTGTTCACCCCAGAACGCCCCGACAACAGCACCTTCCAAATCTATACCGCCAACGAGCAGGAGAACTTCTCCGTATACATCTACGACCGCATGGGACGGCAGGTGTACACCTCCAACGACCTGCACTTCAAGTGGGACGGCAACACCGACGAGGGCCTCAAGTGCCCGCAGGGCACCTACGCGTACGTCATCACGTACCGCCGCCCAGGCACCGAGGACATCGTTACTCAGAAAGGTGCTGTGACGTTGCTACGGTAATACCATGAAGCCTGGTACCAACAAACAAGAAGTACTGAAAAAATATTGGGGTTACGACTCCTTTCGCTCCCTGCAGGCCGAGATTATCGACTCTCTCCTGCAGGGATGCGACACTTTAGCCCTTATGCCTACGGGTGGCGGCAAGTCCATCTGCTACCAAGTGCCCGCACTCATGCTTGACGGGATTTGTCTTGTGGTGTCACCCCTCATTGCACTGATGAAAGACCAGGTGCAGCAGCTGCAGAACCGAGGCATCAAGGCCGCCTGCCTGATATCGGGAACCACCGGCATTGAGCAGGAGATTGTCTACAACAAATGCATTCATGGCAGTATAAAGCTACTTTACGTCTCTCCCGAGCGACTTAAGCAACAAGTCTTTATAGAACATTTCCGCCAAATGCGCGTCTCCTTTATTGCGGTAGACGAGGCACACTGCATCTCGCAGTGGGGCTACGACTTCCGTCCTTCCTATCTTGAGATTGCCAAGATAAGAGCCTACCACCCCAAAATCCCCATGTTGGCGCTCACCGCCACTGCCACGCCCCAAGTGGCAGACGACATACGGCGACAGCTCATGTTCACGGCAACAAGCAGGTTATTCAAGTCCAGTTTCCAACGCCCTAATTTGGCATATATGGTATTTCGGGAAGAGGACAAGATGGGACGGCTGCTACGCATAGCCTACAATGTGGGTGGCAGCGGCATCATATATGTGCGCAACCGTCGCCGCACACATGAGATAGCCGACCGCTTGGTGGCCAACGGCATTAGTGCCACCTACTATCATGCCGGATTGGAACCCAAAGAACGCGACATCGCCCAACGGCGGTGGACGCAAGGAGAGGTGCGAGCCATCGTGGCAACCAACGCCTTCGGCATGGGCATTGACAAGCCCGACGTACGCTATGTGGTACACATGGACATACCCACCTCTATCGAAGCCTACTTTCAAGAAGCGGGACGTGCCGGGCGCGACGGCAACAAGGCGTATGCCGTACTTCTATACAACGACGACGACCTTGACACGCTGCAGCGCAACTTCGAGAGCAACTACCCCACGCGCAAACATATTGCCAATATTTATCGAGCCATTTGCAACTACTACCAACTGCCTATAGGTTCAGGTACTGACTGTCAGTTCGATTTCGATTTTGAGGCTCTATGCAGCACCTACCGCTTCAACGTAATGGAGTTCTTCAGTGCTGCCCGATTTCTTGAAAAGGAAGGTTTGCTGTCTCTACCCGAACTTGATGAATCACAGTCAAGACTATACATCCCCCTCAGCCGAGAGGATGTATATCGGTTTCAAGTCGAGCAGCCCCGATATAGTGATTTAATGGCTTTGTTACTACGTATGTATGGCGGTCTTTTTTCCGATTTCACACCCATCTCCGAACAGGTTCTTGCCCGAAGGCTGTATCTCGACCCACAGCAAATACGCAATATGCTGCTCCACATGGATGCGTTGAAGGCTATCATATACCGCCCTCGACATCTCAAGCCCCAAATCATCTTTACCTCGCCACGCATCGATGCCAACGACCTCTACCTGACAGAAAGCAACTACACCGAACTGAAACAGCAGGCCGCGAAGAGAATGGAAGCCATCCGACGCTATGTCTTGTCCGCTGAAGACTGTCGCAGCACGATGCTGCTTCACTACTTTGGCGAGACCGAGGCAGCCCCTTGTGGCAGTTGTGACTACTGCCTACAGCATAAGAAAACCGTCTCGTCGGATGACACTGCCGCACTCAAAGCACGTATATTGCAACTGATAAAGGAAAAGCCCTGCCGTGCCGAGGAACTGATAGAGCAGGTAGGCAACATCGACGAAGAACACATACGCCAAATGCTCCGCGAACTAGTAGACCAACGCCTCGTCACCATCAACAAATCTTTGCAATTCGAAGTCTTATAGCATTCACTACGACTGCCCCATCAAAGACATCAATTCCCGATATAGACGCGCAACGGGAAGGCCCATCACGTTGTAATAGCAACCTTCAATCCGTTCTATGCCCACCATACCTATCCACTCCTGTATGCCATAAGCCCCAGCCTTGTCATAGGGCTTGTAATGGTCGATATAATATTCAATTTCGGAATCCGACATTTGACGGAAATGGACATCCGTTCGCTCGGTGAATGCCACACTGCGTTCGGCACTGCGAAGGCATACGCCTGTATACACTTGATGGACTTTTCCCGACAAGCCGTGTAGCATCTCAGCAGCCTCTTCGTGACTATGGGGCTTGCCCAACACTTGATTGCCAAGCACCACCACGGTGTCGGCAGTCACTAGCACCTCGTCGGCTGCGATGTCGACCCTATACCCATCAGCTTTGAGTCGTGCCAATGTCTCTGCCACCTGCCCTGCAGGCAGCTCGCCCGACACCTTCTCATCCACATCCACATCGACGATAGTGAGCGGGATGGCCAACTGTCCAAGCAGCTCACGCCGACGGGGAGACTTAGATGCCAACAATAGCCGCATCAGCGTTTATTATCCTGTTTCTTGGCAGTATTGTCTTGCATGGAGGTCATCTTGCCATCTTTGAACTGGGCCACAACACCCTCCTGACCATACTTGTCATACCATACCCACTTGCCTTCCTTCTTGCCATTCTCAAAGGTGCCCATCTCCTCAGGGGTTCCTGCTGTGTTATAACGCTCATACTTGCCATGGCGCACGCCGTTGACATAGTTCTCGGCAATCTCCACTTTGCCGTTAGCATGGTAGCGCACGGTCTTGCCATGCTGCAGGTCGTCGTGGTAGTTCATCTCATAGCGGACACTGCCATCGTCATATACGCCACGCCACAGGCCTTCCTTTTTGCCATTATGGAAATTGCCAGTATAGTCGAGTTTGCCATCCTCGTACCATGCTGTCCAAGTACCTTCTTCTTTGTCGTTGACATATTGGCCTTCGTGCAGTTTCTCCCCACTTTCGTACCAAGTAGTCCACAGCCCCTGCTTGTAGCCGTTGCTGTACTGACCTTCGCGCCATTTCTCACCCGTCTCATAGTAGTAGGTCCAGGTGCCTGTCTCATTGCCGTTGGTATAGTGACCACGGATGCCGAGGTTGCCATTAGTGCGCCAATAGAAGAGCCATTCGCCCTCTTGCTCGCCTTGTGCCAGCCGACCCTCTTGGTCTTTCTTGCCATTAGGAGTGTACCACACTGCCGGGCCTTCCAGTTCGTCGTCCACGTAGACACCTTCAAACTTCAACTGTCCGTTCTCATGCCATTCACGGGTCTTGCCTTCGCGCACGCCGTCGACGTATGGCACCTCATCCTTCTGCTGACCGTTCTGGTACCATGATACAAACATACCTTGCTTCTTGCCGTCCACCACCTTCACCTCACTCTGCCGTGCACCGTTGGCATACCATGTTCGGCTGGTGCCGCTACCGCTCATCACCATTTCTTCATGCTTGGTGCCGTCATTGTAGAAGGTGCGCCATACGCCCACCTTGTGTCCCTGATTGTCGTATTTACCTTGGCGGAACACCTTCCCGTTGGGATGCCACCACGTCCAGTTGCCAATATGCACACTGTCGTCATTTAGTGTCCCCGCCACATACATCTGGTCAGGATGGGTAACGTATGCTTCTTCGTAATGAATCTGGGCACCTGCCACACATGACAGCAAGCAGCCTAAAGCAAATAAAAGTATCTTTTTCATATCTAGCGTTTAATGGGTTTTATATTCGATAGGTTTAAAAGGCTCACCTTTTTATCTTTTCATATCCGTGTATACGAAGTCCACTCTGACGGGGTCGTCCGCCTCCGAGCCGTTAAGCACCGTGTGGAATCCCGAAGACCGGCGTGCGTCGATTATCAGCTCCGTGCCATAGTCCTGTCCTGTGCGCAGCAGCTCTTGCAGATGACGCGTAATGCGCAGGCGGTAATAATGTTTGTCTCGATGATAGTAGCCGTCGAATCCTGTATACGTGTAGGTGTTGGTCAGCACATTGGCGTCAGTCACGTATGTCAGGCTACCGTCAGCACCCTTTTTCATAGCAAGTATGCGCACCGGAGTCTGTGTGTCAGCAGTGTCGTACACAGGCAGCAGCAGTTCGGCATAGTGGACCACCGCTGTCGGATGCTGGGCATAGAATTGATTAAGGAACGGCTGCAGGCTCAGGCGCACACGCGTACCACCTAGCGGCTCCAAATAAAGCAGTTGGTTGCCTATGAGCGTGTCCTTCTTATTGTGGTCGAAGGCTGCCAGCGGTGTGCCACTATAGTCGTGCTTATAGTACATGCTGTGTGCCGCATCACCATTGATGATAAATTCATACTGACGGGCATTGGTGTCCACGTCGGGATTATGATAGTACACCACCAGACGTGTGTTAGTCGCCGACCAATTCACCGTCACCAGCTTCTGACAGTCGTTGCCAAGATGCATGGCAAAACCCTTCGTCTGCTCGACAAAGTCCGACGGAGAGGGACTTTCGCGTTGCAGCACCGCGTAAATCTCCGGACGCAGCCGCAGCCGCAAACTGTCTGCCACAAAGTCCACCACACTGTCGAAGAAACAGGTGCTGCTCTCCTGCAGTTGGTCATAAGCATTATAGGAGCTATCCGACCGCAGTGGCTCCGCAAGCTGGTTGATGACAATGTGCAGCGGCACAGGTGTCGAGTCCATACGGGCAGGGAACACCGTGTCGACAACCAGAGTCATCACCACCGAGTCTATTTGCACCGACTCGGCGATACGCACACCGTCTTGGGGAATTGTAATCTGTGAATACATCACCGCTTCCACCTTGCCAAAGGTGGCATCCGAATAATTGCCGAATACGCCTGCCGTAAAGCCTGCCGTCAGCAATGAGTCGTCATATATCGTACAAGCCGTCACGTATGCCGTGTCGCGCACCCCGTCATATATGGTGAACGGATCCTGTAGCGTGACACCCAAGTCCGATTCTTCTTCGGTGCATGCACAGGGCATCAGTAGTAAGAGTAGTCCCAGCGGGAACAGCAGTTTCTTGAAATTCATCTTTTGCATGTTGCAGATTAGTGGTATTAGTTGTTGATGGCACTGCCACACAATGTCTCGTATAGTTTGTTAATCTTGGTATAGAACTCCTTGCGGTCGGGGTTGTAGTCCAGCACATGGCGTTTGTTCTCCTTGGCAAACTGCACCAGTTCTGGGTTGGCATTGGGCGATGCCACCACGATGCCGTTAGCATAGGTGATGGCGGCCTTCATCAGTGTCATATAGTCCAAATCCTGATAGAGGCGCAGGTCCTTTGCCGTGGCTCCGTCAGCACGCATCTTTTTCTCCATCTCCTCCGGGAACTTTCCTTTGAACGATTCTTCCGTCAGCGAAAACACCGTGCGCGTGCCGCTGAAGAAAGCATTCTCCTTGTTGATGCGGCGCAGATAGAACGGCACCATGCAGCTGAACCAGCCTGAGAAATGAATCAGATGGGGCTGCCATGCCAGCTTGCGCACCGCCTCCAGGGTTCCTCGTCCGAAAAAGAGGATACGCTCGTCGTTGGCGGGCAGCAGGTTCCCCTTCGCATCGAACGAACTGCCAAACTTGGTGAAGTATTCTTCGTTATCAATAAAATACACTTGAAGGCGTGCCGAGGGTAGCGACCCAACCTTGATAATCAATTGGTGGTCGCAATTGTTCACAATCAGGTTCATACCCGACAGACGGATTACCTCGTGCAGCTGGTGCTTGCGCTCGTTGATGTCATAGAATCGAGGCATAAACACACGTATCTCGCGCCCCAATTCTTGGGTAAACTGCGACAGATGCCTCGTCATCAACGTTGCGTCACTCTCGTCTGAAAAAGGCACAACACCCTGACTTACATATAATATCCTTCCTTTCGCCATATACTTGGTATATTAATTATAAATTGCAAAGATACGATTTTTTTTTCATCTGTCAGATTTTTCAGCACAAAAAAATCATCATTCTAACACATTTCATACTCCGTCATTCCTTGATATAGACTTCAAAAAAACACCTATTCGGGTGGCTCCTCTTGTCAGTTTCAACAATTGTTGATAAAATGAAATGTTAAAGATTTTGGCGCGTTTATTTTTTTTGTATTTTTGCAATATGGTACAGAATATGTCAGAAGAAGAAATGTCGCTGTTAGCCAGGGCAGAACGCTATTGTGCAAACGAGGAACAATGCCGTACATCGGTCAGAAAAAAGCTTTGCGACTGGGGTGCCTCGATGGAGGCATCAGGTAAAATAGTCACCCGGCTCATCGACCAGGGGTTTATCGACGAGCGTCGCTATGCTCGCGCCTACGTCTCCGCCAAACTCCGCACCCAGAAATGGGGTCGGTTGAAAGTCATCTACCAACTTCGCTCGAAACAGGTGCCACCCAAGTTTATCACCGAGGCCCTTGCCGAGATACCCGACGAGGAGTACCGCAGCATCCTGCTGGATGTGGCAAACATGAAGTGGAGTTCGTACAACACTACCGAACCCGCCAACAAACGTCGTTCCAAACTAGTGACCTTTCTAGCTTCACGTGGCTTTGAATCGCCTGAGATACAGGCTATGCTAGTGGACAATTTCTTAAGCTAGAGAAACCGCACAAAAATCGAGTCGTGCTCCCGCAGTCCGAAATATTGTTGGGCTGAGTATTGTCGCATCGCAACCTGTAGATAGCCCGAGATAGAAACTGTGAGTAGTAGTGCCCCCCTGCCGTTGCCTGCATCTTTCGCCGCAGCGTAGCCCGACACCACTTCCGTCAAGATGTTTTCACGTACAATCATCTCGAAACGCCGTCCCGCCCGCAACTGGTTGAATTCATCCAAAGTGATATTGAGCGTGGCGTTGCCATAGTCGTCGATATACCCTACCGAAAGCTTGAGTTTGTCATTGGAATAGACCGGACGGTTAGGCGTAAAGGGACAGAAGGCTTCTAAGGGACTGCCTATTTCTTCCAGACTGGCTCCACTGGCAATCATGGCCGCCACGCGACAGAAGATATCGTATGCCGCAAAGGTGCGGAAGTCCGCCTCCCCGTATTCCACTGCTGTGATGACGACCGCCCGACAGGCATCGTCGCCAAACAGGGCACGCGGCAGACCGTTGTCCATACAGATGTAGTACTGCTTGTTGTGCTCCACAACCACGTACGGATTGTTGTCATTACGCGCGTTGGTGGCATCGATGATATGAATCGTGCCAGCAGGAAAGCCCATGCAAGCATTACGTACTGCAAAGATAGTCTTACCCAGCTGGAAAGGCTCGAGACCATGGGTGATGTCCACCACCCGCACATTGGGGATGCTAGCATATAGCCGTCCCTTCACCATGCCGGCAAAAAAGTCGTGATAACCCCAATCTGTAGTAAGGGTAATGACGGGCGATTCCATACAATTGCGTGCTTTATACTTATTTTGGTTGTTTTAGTAGGGATGATTTGGTTGTGCAAAGATACATATTTTTTATCAATTGGCGAAAAAAATGTATCTTTGTAGAATAGTCGCAGCAAGGCTTTCGACTATAAACATCGTTAAATCAAATATTTAAATACCACATGTCGTTACTATCTATTCGCAATTTACATGCTTCTATTGGCGAGAAAGAGATTCTGAAGGGTGTAAACCTCGAAATCAACTGCGGCGAAGTGCATTCTATCATGGGCCCTAACGGAAATGGTAAAAGCACCCTCGCAGGCATCATCGCCGGTAACACTAAATATACCGTCACCCAGGGAGAGGTCATATACAAGGGCAAGAACATTCTCGACATGCCCGTCGACGTGCGTGCCGCCGAAGGCATCTTCCTTGGCTTCCAATACCCTGTCGAAATCCCAGGGGTCAGCATCACCAACTTCATGCGCACCGCCGTCAACGAGCAGCGCAAATACCGCGGCCTCGACCCACTCTCCGGTTCCGAGTTCATGCGCCTCATGGAAGAAAAGAAGAAGGTGGTCGAGATGACCACCAACCTTGCTAACCGCTCTGTCAACGAGGGATTCAGCGGTGGCGAGAAGAAGAAGAACGAGATATTCCAGATGGCCATGCTCGACCCCACCCTTGCCATCCTCGACGAGACCGACTCCGGCCTCGACATCGATGCTCTCCGCATCGTCGCCACCGGTGTCAACAAGCTGCGCCGCCCCGACAATGCCACCATCGTCATCACCCACTACCAGCGACTGCTCGACTACATCGTGCCCGACTTCGTGCATGTGCTCTACGAAGGCCGCATTGTCAAAACCGGCCCCAAAGAACTGGCCCTCGAGCTTGAGGAGAAAGGCTACGAGTGGATTCGCCAAGAACTAGAAGGAAAGGAGTAGCCCCGCCATGATTCGAAAAGACCAGCTGCCCGACATCTGGGGCGACGACCTCAAATGCACCGCCACGCCACACGCCTTGGAGGTTCTTCCTGCCGACACCCCTTACAGGCTTGTGCTGTTCGACGAGGCATATTGGAGCCTTTTCAGGCTCGACCCCAACGACGGCTATCATCTTCAGCCCGACCACGAGCACATACGCCTCATCATCCGCGAAGGTGCCTCGATGGAGCTCTACCGCCTGCAGTATATGAACCGCGAGTGTGTCACCCAGCTCGACATCACCATGGAGGCTGGTGCGCAACTGAACCTCTGCACCGTCACCCTCAACGGCGAGCATGTCCGCAACAACATCGTCGTCCGCATGAAGGGCGAGGGCTGCCAGCTTGATGCCAACGGGCTCTACCTCGTCGACCGTGAACAAGAGTGCGACAATTACATCTTCGTCGAACACGCCTGCCCCCATTGCACCAGTAACGAGCTCTACAAGGGCATCATCGACGATGCCGCACGCGCCCGCTTCAACGGCCATGTCCTTGTCCAGGACGGTGCCGTCAAGACCGAGGCCTACATGACTAACCGCAACATCCTTCTCACCGACAAGGCACATGTCGACACCCGTCCCTTCCTCGAAATCTACAACGACGACGTCAAGTGCTCTCACGGCAGCACCATTGGACAACTCGACCAGCAGGCCCTCTTCTACCTCCGTTCGCGCGGCATTCCCGAACGCACCGCCATGATGATGCTCAGCTATGCCTTCTGCGACGAGGTGATACGCCATATAGCCATCGACAGCCTCCGCGACACCGTGGGCGACATGGTCAAGAAACGCCTCCACGGCGAGCTCATGCCCCCGTGCGACGAATGTGCCATCCGCTGCACCACCCCATGCAACGGTGCCGAAGTCGACTTCCACATCGACCCCAGCAAACTATAAGGCTTATGGGCTTAATGGGCGAAATAGGCTTATTTCAATTTTCAATTTTCATTTTTTAAAATAGTGCCCGTCCTCCGCGTATTCCGATACCTGAAGTTCTACCTCTGGAACATCACCGCCAACCTGTTGTTCAACATGCTGGCAGTGGTGTTCAACATGTTCACTTTCGTCATGATAGTGCCTTTTGTAGAACTGCTGTTCGGCACCGCCCAGCCACCTGCCGAGCTGCCCCCTTTCAGCTTCGATCAGCACTACCTCTCGCTGTGGCTCACCTACACCCTAGCACACTACAAGGCCCTCTACGGTCTCTGGCACTGCCTGGTGGCGATAGCCGGGGGCTACCTCCTCTTCTCGCTACTCTCCAACGCCTGCCGCTATGCGGCGCAGTTTGTCATCAGCCCCATGCGCAACGGCATCACCATGCGCCTGCGCAACGATGTCTACCACCATATCACCATTCTGCCCGTCTCCTACTTCAATGCCCGCCGGCGGGGCGACATTATCAGCCGCATGTCCAACGACATTGCCGACATTGAGTGGGGTGTGCTCACCTCCGTCATCTCCTTAGGCAAAGACCCCATCAACATCATCTTCTTCTCACTCGCACTCGGCTTCATCAGCCTGCGCCTCTTCCTCTATTTCCTTATCATCCTGCCCTTAGCCGTATGGCTCATCGGCCTCATCGGCAAGAGCCTCCGCCGCAACTCAACCAAGGGGCAGACCAAGTTGGGCAACCTCTTCGCCATACTCGAAGAGTCGTTGTCGGGCCTGCGCGCCATCCGCTCCTTCAACCGCGAAGATGACCGGGAACGCTACTTTGCCGATGCCAACGACAGCTATGCCCGCACCATGGTACGCGTCGCACGGCGACGCGAACTCAGCAGTCCCCTCTCCGAAGTGCTCATCACCCTCGGCCTCGTCTTCATCCTCATCCTCGGGGGCATGGCAGTGCTCCACGGCGAACTGCTCTCCTCCGTCTTCATCCTCTTCGTCATCCTCTTCGCGCGCCTCATCCCGCCGGTGCAGTCCATCGTGCGCGTCTACAACAACCTGCAGAAGGCCAATGCCGCCGCTCAGCGCGTCTTCGAGCTGCTCGACGCCGACGAGACCATCTACGAGGCCCACGATGCCGCCCTCCTCGACACCTTTGCCGACAACATCGAGTACCGTCACGTCTCCTTTGCCTACCAGACCGACCCACAGTCCGAGCCCGTCTACGTGCTGCGCGACATCTGCCTCACCATCCCCAAGGGCAAGACCGTCGCCATCGTGGGTCCCTCGGGTGCTGGCAAGACCACCCTGGTCGACCTCCTGCCACGTTTCTACGATTGCACTCAGGGCGAGATACTCATCGACGGCACACCGCTAAAAAGTCTCAACATCAACAGCCTCCGCGCCCATATCGGCCTCGTGTCGCAAAACTGCATCCTCTTCAACGACACCGTCGCCAACAACATCGCCTTCGGGCGCACCGACTACAGCATCGACTCCGTGCGCCGTGCCGCACAGGTGGCACATGCCGACGAATTCATCACCCTGATGGAACAAGGCTACGACACCCCCATCGGCGACCGTGGCCTCAACCTCAGCGGTGGACAGCGTCAACGCCTCAGCATAGCCCGCGCCGTCCTCAAAGACCCGCCCATCCTTATCCTCGACGAAGCCACCAGTGCCCTCGACACCGAGAGCGAGCACGCCGTGCAGCAGGCCCTCAACCAGCTCATGCAGGGCCGCACCTGCATCGTCATCGCCCACCGCCTCTCCACCATCTACCATGCCGACGAAATCATCGTCATGGACCGTGGCACCATCGTCGAGCGCGGCACCCACAGCCAGCTCATCGCCCTCGACGGCCTCTACCGCCGCCTGGTAGACATGCAGTCCTTCCGCTAATAAAGAAAATAAGCCTAATAAAATAGATGGTGGGGGCTATTAATTCAAAATTAGAAGGTAAAAGTGGAAGTTAAAATGGAAGTTAAAGTGGAAGTTAAAATGGAAGTTAAAGTGATTAAGGAAGTCCTGTGGACTTACGTCGAAAATGAACAATATTGTTGACAACTAAGCATTTGTCCCATTTAACTTCCTATTTAACTCCAAATCATTCAATTTATAGAAGTCCCTAGATGTAATAGCCCCCCTCTATCCTATCTATCCTATTTATCCCCCCTATCACATTCTTCCAATCCCACCCTTTCCCGCTTTCCGCTCGGAAAATGATGGAAGTCAAGCAATTCGCAAGCTAACCCCGAAAAACGGCTCAAAAATGAGCCGCAAAAGCTTGATTTTATTAATAATTAACAATCATTTCCTCCCACCTCTTTGTTAGTTTAACATCTGTTAAGAAAATTATTTTTATATCAATCAGCCTATTAGCATAAAGATAAAACTAAAATATGTATTATATCAAATAAATTGTGTACTTTTGCAAACTCATTTTTCAAACGACAACACAAAGATAACAATAAAATAATATTAAAAAATTAACAAACACCTTAATAAAAATGAAAGAAACAAAAAAAAACACAATTTACCAGACCCCGAAGGTCACCGTGGTATCCTTCCTCATTGAAAAAGGCTTCAATGCTAGCCTAGAAAACATTACCGAAGGACAAGACATATCAGGAGACCCAACCGACCAAAATGCCCTAGTTCGTTGGCAGTAAAAAATACTGTTTGGCAAACCGAATTAATTAGCTTGTCTCAAAAATCCCGACACCTATTTAACTGAAACTGAAAAAGAATAATAACAAATATGAAAAGACTACCTTTCTATCTAATCGCCCTCGCCTGTTTGGGGACATCCATTGTTTCCTGCTCCAAAGAAGAGCAATATTCTAATGGCGAAGCACCAGTGTTCACCGCATCAATAGAAAATAATTCCAAGACATCGTTTGACCCAAACGGTGCTGGCCTCGTATGGTCATCTGGCGACCAAGTAGCCATATACGGTACATCAGGCCCCAGCACCTATAATGTCACCCCTGCTAACAATCCACGCCAAGCAACGCTCGAAATAGCTGCTGATCAGAGCGCCCCCGGCAATGGTCCCTACAAAGCCATCTACCCTGTCGGTATAGCCACCACATCCACCATCGTCACCATACCCAAGGTCCAAACCTCTGGTTCGGGCGAACTCACTGGCTACCCGATGTACGCCCAAACCACGGGAACCTCTGACTTACAACTAAAATTCAAAAACCTCTGCAGCGTGCTTAAAATCACCATGCAAAAAGAGGGTGCCCAAATCTCCAAGATTCAGATTATCACCGACCAATACATCAACGGCGACTTCGCTGTGGATATCACCAATGCTACTCAACCCCTTACCTACGATGACAGCTACACTGGTTCAAACGGCAGGCGTGATGCAAAAAACCACTCTAAGGTAACCACCCTCACCTTTACTGATAATAATGGCAACGTAAGTATAGCTAGTAGCCATGACTTCTACGTCTATCTGCCTGCAGGAACATACAACTACTTCCAAATAAAAGTCTACGACCAAAATGGGGATTGCTTCACCCGCACTACCACATCAGGCATCACTTTCAACCGCAGCCGATACAACTACCTCACCATCCCCACTTCCGCCATCAACTTCAAACCTGGCGACCTCCTCGGCGAGTTTACTGCTGGTAGTGACGGACACAAGGTCTCCTTCTCCAAAGGCAACCTTCTCCAGAATGGCAGCACCTACAAATTTGCCGACTTACAGTACAACAAAACAGAATCCGGATACACTTATCTGTTCAACTGGCACGACGAGGAATACTCCTCAACCATGAACGAGCGCGGTGCCAACCCCATCAGCAACGGCGGCAACACAGCCAACATGTGGCGTACTCTTGAACAAGACGAATGGAGCTGGATTCTGTCATATGCTGGTTCATCCCAAGGTGGTCGCACTTACAGCTCCTGGCGCTGGGCTCTGGTCAAAGTCAACGACATCGGTGGCATGATTATTTTCCCGGATGGTTTCTCCGACAGCCACTGGCCTCTTGACAACAGCAAAAAGCCCACCAAACTAAGTCAAAGTGCAAACACCAACTGGAACAGCCAAAACTACTCACTCGACCAATGGAACGCACTGGAAGCCCTCGGCTGTGTGTTCCTGCCCACCACTGGTTACAAAGAATCTTCTAATCGCTCAGTAACTTCCACCAGTAGCGGCTACTATTGGAGCTGCACTCCCAAATACGCCAATAGTAACAATAAAGCTTATTACACATATTTCACTCAAAAGGTGGCCACATTCCCGACCTCCCAAGAAGGTTTTGGCCTTAATCATGAGATGGCCATCCGTTTGGTCAAAGACGTTACAACCAGCACTAAATAGCCAAAGCAAACAAACTAATTGAAGGAGGTGCCGTAAGGCACCTCCTTTTTTATACCTCCCACCCAGATCCATCCCTATTCTGACCTTTCTGTTTAAAAACTGGATACACAATCATTCAGAGTGCATCGTAGAGGCAAACTCGATGTAATGGACAATAATTAGGTTGTTTTTAGAAGCCCATCTCCTTCGGCGTACCCTCTCTAGAGAGAAATACGGAAGTCATGTGTATTTTCTTAAGACCACTACTAATTATTCATTTTTTTGACGAACACGAATAACACGAATAATAATTCGTCAGATTAGTGTGATTCGTGTTCAGAATTAATTATTGGAAGTGACCTTAATCATTTTATCTTCCATTTTAACCCAAATCGGTCAATAGGATTTGTGACAGATTAGTAATTGTTATGTTCCATGACGTTACTTGGTCTCGGCATAGAAAGCGAGCTTTCTCTGCTCTCGTCTTTCGTAACGACTCGAGCATATTGGTCGCATCGCTGGCGAAGTTGAGAAAGGCATCCAGTGAATGCCTTTCAGCTACGGCGAGACAGGGATGTGGACAAGATGCCGGAAGAAATGCTGAGATGCCATAAACAGACCTAAAAAAGTGAAATAGATTGAAATGTCGGCCTAATGACCGATTTGGGTTAAATCCACCATGGTGGTCATAAAAAAACCGGAGCTCGTGCGAGCTCCGGTAAAAGAATGTTTTTTTTATGAACAAAAAAGAACGGGGCTTTGGTGAGTATTATTCGCCTTTCTGCTCCTTCTCAATCTCCTCCTTGAGGTTGGCAAGGACGCTGAGGTCGCCAAGGGTGGTCTTCTCAAGAGTCTCATTGATCTTCTTGACGGTCTTCTTGGTGGCACGGTCCTTCTTAGCCTCTTCGTTCTCGCTCTTGGCGCGCTCGCCTTCGATGGCGTCGTGCAGGATACGGGTATGGGAGACGATGATTTTCTTGTTGTCCTTGGAGAACTCGATGACCTTGAAGTCGAGGGTCTCACCCTGACGGGCCTTGTTCTTGTCCTCTTTCTCAAGGTGACGCATGGGTGCGAAGCCTTCCACGCCGTAAGGCAGGGTGATGGTTGCGCCCTTGTCGGTGACGTTGGCAACAGTGCCCTGGTGGACGCTACCAACGGTGAACAACGACTCGTACACATCCCAAGGATTCTCCTCAAGCTGCTTGTGGCCGAGGCTCAGTCGACGGTTGTCGGCATCGACCTCGAGGACGACGACCTCGATGCTGTCGCCAATCTTGGTGAACTCGGCGGGATGCTTGATTTTCTTGCTCCAGCTGAGGTCGCTGATGTGGATAAGGCCGTCGACACCCTCTTCGAGCTCCACGAAGATACCGAAGTTGGTGAAGTTGCGCACCGTGGCGGTGTGCTTGCTGCCCACGGGATATTTCTCGGCGATGGTCAGCCACGGGTCGGGCATGAGCTGCTTCAGTCCGAGGCTCATCTTACGCTGCTCGCGGTCGAGTGAGAGGACCACAGCTTCTACCTCCTGACCCACTTTCAAGAAGTCCTGAGCACTGCGCAGGTGCTGGCTCCAGCTCATCTCGCTGACGTGGATGAGACCTTCGACACCGGGCACCACTTCCACGAAGGCACCGTAGTCGGCAATCACGACCACCTTGCCCTTCACATGGTCGCCCTCCTTCAGGTTGGGGTCGAGGGCATCCCACGGGTGAGGAGTGAGCTGCTTCAGACCGAGGGCGATACGATGTTTCGCCTCGTCGAAGTCGAGGATAACCACATTAATCTTCTGGTCAAGCTCGACGATGTCCTTCGGGTCTGACACGCGGCCCCAGCTGAGGTCGGTGATATGCACCAGACCGTCCACGCCGCCCAGGTCGATGAACACACCGTAGGGAGTGATGTTCTTGACAGTGCCTTCGAGCACCTGACCCTTCTCGAGGTGGCTGATAATCTCCGCCTTCTGGGCCTCGATCTCGTCCTCGATGAGAGCCTTGTGGCTAACAACGACATTCTTGTATTCGTGGTTGATCTTCACGACCTTGAACTCCATGCTCTTGTCGACGAACACGTCGTAGTCGCGAATGGGCTTCACGTCGATCTGCGAACCGGGCAGGAAGGCCTCGATGTTGTCAAACACCGTGACAATCAAGCCACCCTTGGTGCGGCTCTTGACGTAGCCAGTGATGATTTCCTGATTCTCGTAAGCCTGGTTGACACGCTCCCATGATTTGAGGATGCGAGCCTTCTTGTGGCTCAGAA